>CAYUYT010000001.1:0-62293 GCA_964449345.1 uncultured Spirochaetia bacterium
GTTCGCCGGAATACCGTAAAATAAAAGACGTTCAGGAGGCAAAATCTATGTTAACCGAACTTGCAGACAGAATTAGAAAAAAAGCAAAAGAAGAAGGCGAAGAAATAGGTATCAAAAAAGGTGAAAAAATAGGTATCGAGAAAGGGCGAAAACAAGGTGAAGAAATAGGTATCAAAAAAGGAATAAAGCAAGGTGAAAAAATAGGTATTGCGAACGGAAGAAAAGAAGGCAAAATTGATGACGCTAATAAAATGAAACAAAAAGGTATGGACGTTGCGTTGATTAGCGAAATAACAGAACTTTCCGTTGAAGAGATAGAAAAACTGAAATAAAAAACCCGTGATTATTTTCGTTTTATTAATTTAAATTTAGACCCACGAAAAGTGCGAAACACTCAAAAGAAAAGGCCGCAGGTGGCTAACACAATTACGATGGAAAACGCTACGATAAAAGAGTATTAAAAGGTAAAATATCAAACATAAAATTTTGCACCTTTTGATTTTTGTATGTATTTTATTTATTTTATAAATAACGCAAACTCAAGCATAGATAATTGTTAAAATTTGCAATGTATAGGTTTACGTTAATAATATTTTTTCACGGAGGAATTAGTTGAATTTTCAGACATTTGCAACAAAGGATAACAAAACAGGATATGATTCAGAATACATTTTGTTTTTTGAAGATGATATAAAAAAAGACAGCATTGAATATGATGTCTTAAAAAACATAGATGAAAAATCTAAAGGATTAGTGGCGAGCTTAATTAAAAAGAAAAAAATAACGGGCAAAACAAAAAATTTAACTTCCATATATTTAAATGAAACGCGTTATGTTTTACTCGGTATGGGTAAAGCAGAAAAGCATACCCGAAGAAATATGATGAACGTTTCCGGTAAAATATGCATATCTTCAAACGCAAATAAGGACAACGAAATTTTCGTTCACATGAGGACTAACGAACCCGAAGATTATGCCCGCGCTGCAGAAGCAATTGAAACAGCAAATTATACTTTTCTTGATTATTTTGGAAAAGACAAAGTAAAAGAAAAACAAAACACGTTAAAATCAGTACATTTTCTTTGCGCAGATGAAAACACAGTAAAAAAATTTATTAAAAAGGGTAAAGCAATTGGTGAAGCTAAAAATTTTGCCCGAAACCTTATAAATCATCCGGCAAATGAAATGACACCGGAAAAACTTGCAAAAAAAATTCAATCCGAACTAGATAAGCTTGAAATTGAAATTTTCGATAAAGCAAAAATTAAAAAATTAAAAATGGGCGGACTTTTAGGTGTTAATCAGGGTACGAAAACGGAACCGCGTTTTATTATTATTAGACATAAGCCGGAAAAAAAGAAAAAAGGCGTTAAAATTGCATTAGTAGGCAAAGGCGTTACTTTTGACACAGGAGGAATTTCATTAAAACCTTCTAAAAATATGCACGAAATGAAAGGCGATATGGGCGGTGCAGCGAGTGTTGCAGGGCTTATGAAAATAATTTCAGCCCTTGAAATCCCTCTTGAAATAACGGGGGTTATTCCGTCAACTCCAAATATGCCCGGCGGAAATGCTATGAATCCCGGGGACATAATAAAAGCGTATAACGGCAAAACAGTTGAAGTTTTAAATACGGATGCAGAAGGACGGTTAATATTAATGGATGCGCTTTCTTACGCCGTTAAGGAAGAAAAGCCCACTCACATCGTAGATTTTGCTACCTTAACTGGCGCGATTGTCGTTGCTTTGGGTTCAATTACAACGGGGTTGTTTTCAAATAATGATGAAATGGCACAGGGGATTTTAAAAGCAACGGAGAAATCTGGTGAATATGTGTGGCAAATGCCGTTGTATGAAGAGTACGGAAAAATGCTTGAATCCAAAATTGCAGATTTAAAAAACATTGGCGGTCGTGAAGCCGGAAGTATTACCGCAGCAAAATTTCTTCAGAATTTCGTTGATGATACGCCATGGACACATTTAGATATAGCGGGAACTTCTTACATTGATGACCACGAATATTTAAAACCAAGCGGGATGGGCGCTGTAATAAGCACAATTTCCGAGTGGCTTTTAGATTTTTCGCTTTAATTATTGAGGTAATAAAATGAAATTAATTAATGCTTTTTTAATCATTATCACTTTAATATTTTTACCTTGCTTAAGTTTTCCTCAGAATAACACCAGGAATAATGCGACTGGAAACTCTGCCACTAACTTAAAAATTAATAATTTTTCCATGCCTAAAATTAAAAGCTTACGGAAGTTTAAAAAATTCAGAGGCAGGTTGCCAATTAAAGCGTGGATAAATTGGAACGAAAACCGCACGTTTAATTTAAAAATTATTAATCCCAATTTGCCTTATAATTACGCTTATCCTTTGCGCAGAAGTATTTCTTTTGCCCCTGTAATAATTCCCGGCCCTGTTAGATATGCAGAAGGCAAACCCGGTAGTTCCGTTGTAAATGCAAACAGTAATTCCATACACTACAGGGTATTGAAAGATGATTCTGCGAATTACGGTGTAAATTTAAACAAAAAGTATAATTTTTATATAGTTTTTGAAGGCGTTACCCGTCCTAAAGAGGATTTTAAAGCATACGGAATAATATATATAAATAAAAAAAGGCGGGGAACAACGGATAAAGGTTTAATAACGCAAAGAAAAATTTACCGGACTAAACTCGCCATTAACCGTCATCTATTAAAAGTTAAAATAGTAATTCGAGATAAATATCAACGCCGATGGAGGCCTTTACTAAATACAAGCCAACCAAAGGAAAAATATTTTCCCGTAAAACGCGGTTATATTACAGTTATAAAAATGACTTACAAGCCCTTAAACAAATACAAACAATATTTTTTCATTGGAAAATTTGTTAAAAAAAGTACAATTAATTAACTTTACGCGTTTTTATTAGTATTATTTAGCGTAAAGTTTATGTAAAATTAATTCTATGAATAAAAAATCTAAAATAGAACGAAAAACAAAAGAAACACAAATTAATCTTGAGCTAGTTTTGCAAAGTGAAGAGGATTCAAAAATAGACACAGGCATTGCATTTTTTGATCATATGCTTTCACACATTGCTAAACACGGGAATATGCAAATTAAAATTCAGGTTAAAGGTGATATTGCAGTTGATTTTCACCACACTGTTGAAGATACGGGCATTGTTTTCGGACAGGCCCTAAATCAGGCAATCGGTGATAAAAAAGGAATTAACCGTTACGGTTATGCTAGTATTCCTATGGACGAAACACTTGCAAACATTTCACTTGACATCAGCGGAAGAAGCGTTTTGGTATATAACGTAAAATATACGGGGGAAAAAATAGGCGATTTTAATACGGAACTCGTTAAAGAGTTTCTACGCGCTTTTTCTCAGCATGCCGGCTTAAACCTTCACGTTAACGTTCCCTACGGGGAAAACAACCACCACGTTGCCGAAGCAATTTTTAAAGCTTTAGGTAAGGCTTTAAGCTTAGCAGTTGCAGATTCAGGGCTTAAGGGAATTCCATCAACAAAAGGCACTTTATGAGCAACATAAAAGACATTTATTACAACAAGAATGTAGGTACATTCCCCGAATCCTTTGAATTTAACAACGTAAAATTCAAAAAAAAACACGATTTGCGCTACGGAACAAACCCGCATCAACCTGCGGCAATTTATGAACCGGAGAATTATTTAGGTATTTTAGGTAGTTATAAAATTTTAAAACAAGGCAAATCAGGATTATCTCAAACAAACGTGGAAGACATCAACCACGCCGCAATGATATTACGCTTTTTTGAAACGCCTTCATGTGCTGTAATGAAACACCTTAATCCTAGCGGAGTTGCTTGTTCAAGACATTTTGACGAACCTTTATCAACCGTATATTATCGCGCAAGGGACTGCGACGCTAGGGCTGCATTTGGCAGTACGGTTGTATTTAACACTTCCGTTGACGAAGATACAGCAGAAGAAATAATGCAAAGCGTTGTTGAAAACGTAGTTGCACCGGATTTTACCAAAAATGCGCTCACAATTTTAAAGGATTATGATAAATTCAAACGAAATAAACAAATGCGCGTAATTAAAATCGGAGAGATTGCAAGCCTTCCAAAATATGTTGGAGATAATTTTAAATATGAGATAAAAGCTCTTGGAGACGGTAGCTTAATTATATCCGCTCCATATTTAACAGGAATTAGAAATACAGATGATTTAATACGTCCACAAGCAACGGATAAAAACGACAACGCTATTACAATGAAACATACCCCAGAAGAAAGTGTAAAAACGGATTTATTATTTGCATGGTACGTTTGCGCAGGTGTTAGAAGCAATTCAGTCGTAATTGCAAAAGATTGCGTTACTCTTGCAATAGGAACAGGTGAGCAGGATAGGGTTGGCGCAGTAACACAGGCAATTGATAAAGCAAAACAGAAATTTAAGGGTAGCGAAACGCTAGACGGCGCGACAATTGCAAGCGATGGTTTTTTTCCGTTTAGTGATTCCATTAATTTAATTGCAGATGCCGGCATAAAAGCCGTTATTCAACCCGGAGGCAGTGTTCGAGATTATGAAGTTATCAAAAAGTGCAATGAACGCAATCTTGTAATGTATTTTACAGGAGAACGCTGCTTTGCGCATCATTAAGGCGTTTATAAAAATTTCAACTTTTCAGTTTTTGAATTTCAATAAAACACGTTCATTTCAATCATATTTTTAGTTGGTTAGGCAATATTATTTATCTCGCATTAAATTTTTGCTGATTCTTACATTTTCCAAGAAGCGTTTATTTAGTTCACGCGGGAACCCTTTTTTTAGTGCGGAATAAAAAGACCCTGATACTTTTTCTATTTGCGGTGCAATTTTTGATTTTTTAATAGCACCGGTAACCCCTCCAAAAGGAATCATTCGAAGACCAAGTAATAAGAGAGCGCAAATTAAAATCGCTTTAACCCCTCCGATAACAGCGCCGCCTAAACTGTCAAGCCAGCCCAAATATATCATTTCAAGAAATTTTTTTATGCTCAAGCCAATTCGCCTTATTATTATATTGAGGATTATAAAACATCCGGCAAAACATACAATTACAGCTAGTTTTTCATTTTGCATATATTTATTTATATACGGTGCAATATGTGGGTTAATTTTAATTGCGAGGGCAAAAGAAACAATAATGGCGAGGATACCGAAAACTTCTCCGGTAAAACCTTTCCTAAAACTTTTGAAAATAAATACTGCAGCAATAATAAGTATAATTATATCAATGTAATTTAGCCCCAAGCTTAGAGTCCTTTCTTAAACAAATTGAGCATGAACACGTTTTCAAGGGAATTCCTTTTCCCTATTCTTATTTTCGACAAGTGCGGTATATAAACTTTAAAATAATTCCCCTTATCCTAATTTCTTAATTTCTTCAACTAATGCCGGGAGAATTTTACTCGTCGAACCTTGAAGAAAAATGTCCGTTATGCTTTGTGTTAATCCCGTTTGTTCTAAGTTTATTTCAATAATAAAAGCGCCGTAGTCTTTTGCAATAACGGGGAGCATTGAAGCAGGCATTACTTGTGCGGATGTACCTGCAACGATAAATACTTTAGCGTTAGCCGCGTATTTTTGCGCTTTTAGCAAAATATCCTGAGGCAACATTTCCCCGAACATTACAACGTCGGGTTTTAAAACGTATCCGCAGGCGCAATGCGGGACATCCTTTTCAATTAGTAATTCTTCATCCCGTTCGTATTTGTTTAAACATTTAATACAAACGAGTTTTTCGTTATTTCCATGCAAATATAAAACCCTTTTAGCTCCACCGCGAGAGTGCAAGTCATCTATATTTTGCGTTGCTATTGATTTTACAATACCTATTTTTTCAAGCTCGCCTAAAGCAATGTGTCCGGGGTTCGGCTTGGCTTCGCCGAATTCGTTTTCCATTGTTCTGAAAAAATACCATAATTTCTCAGGGTCTTTTTTAAAATTATTAATATGAGCGTATTCAGCAGGGTCAAACCTATCCCAAATACCGCCCTTACTTCTGAAATCGGGAATTCCGCTGTCAACCGATATGCCTGCACCGGTTAAAACATGTGCATTTTTTCTTTGATATAAAATTTCAGCCGCACTTTTTATCTTATCATTTAAATCCATAAAAATATCCTTAAAATTATTTGATAACTCGTTACTTTAAACTTATTATATACAAAATTAATTTTTTTTCAAATTTTTGTGGAGTAGTAAATGGAATTATCGGATTTTGCTTTTGTAGGTTGGATAGCGGCAACTTGTACATCGATAGGTTTTATACCGCAAATAATAAAAGGTTTTAAAACGAAGAAGCTGGATGATGTTTCTTGGGGGATGTTATGGGTAACGTTTACGGGTATTACATGCTGGCTTTTTTACGGTATTGTGATAAAAGACGTTATTATTATTGTAGCTAACGTTTTCACAGATTCAACTTTGATTTTATTAATTTCTATGAAACAATTATATAAAAAAGGGGGAAAGCGTGGATATAGAACTGGTAATATTTGATTTAGGCAACGTTTTAATTAATCATAACGCTGAAATTTTTATAGATGAATTTATAAAACATTCAGGGGAACAAAGACAACGCGTTATAGATGTATTTATTAAAGCATATTCACGCAAATTTGATACCGGGCATAGTTCGGGATATGATTTTTACAATGAAATTAATGAAGATTTAACCCTTGATTTAACTTTTGAACAGTTTAAGGAAATTTACTGCGGTATTTTTCAAGAACATTCAGAATTTAAGCCAGTTGTATATGAAATCATGCAAAAATATGATACTGCTATTTTATCAAATATTGACGAATTGCATCACAATTTTATAATGAATAAATGGCCATGGCTTTACGATATAAAAAACATATTTGTTTCTTATAAAATGGGCATAATAAAACCGGATAAAGAAATTTATGTAAAAGTTCTCAGTAAGTTTGGACTGCCTGCACATAAAACGCTATTTATAGATGACAAAGAGGAGAACGTAAAAGGGGCACAGGATGTTGGCTTAAATAGCATTCATTTTTCGGAGACAAACGCTGTGATAAAAGAACTTGGAGAATACGGTATATTAAAAAATTCAAAAGTTTTTTATTGATTTATGGAGATTACAGATTACACTTCGCGAATACAAATATTCACTTACAATTCTTTAATTTGTTCTTGATTTAATCCCGTGATTTTGCAAATTATACTTGCTTCAAACCCTTCCTTTTTCATATTTTTAGCGGTTGCAATTTTACTTTCTTTAATGCCCTTTTCAATACCTTCTTTCAAACCTTCTTTCAAACCTTCTTCTCTGGCTTTTATTTTTGCTTCTCTAAGTATGGCTTCATTGTCCCTTTTAAATTTCAAACGCGCTTCGTATAAATCACGCATTTTTTTATCCGCTGTAAATTTCTTATATTCCTCATGCGCTTTTTTAAATTCTTCCTTTTCATCAAGAATGCCTTTCATTTTTTCCTCCTGGTTTTGACCCTCGAGAGTTAAATATTTAAACCAAAATTTTAAATCTTGATTTATTCCTAAAATATTATCTTTAAATTTTAATATTTCTAAAAAGTGAACTTGAAAATGTCCGGTTAATAATATATCCCGGTTTTGATATTCATAAGGTAAAAAACATGTGTGAAAACTATCTAATTCTTTTATTAAATTGAAATCTAGTATGTTAATACAAATAACGGGTTTAAGTTCAGCATAGTTTTCGCTTTCCCCTAATTGCCCTGTATACAATTTCGCCCAGTAATAAAGTGTCCGAAATTTATACTCTTCAAACCCGGAAAGCTGGACTTCAATATTGTATATTTCGCCTGATGCGGCTTCAGCTTTAATATCTAAAAAGGAAAATTTATCATTTTGAAATTCTTTAAGATTAAACGGATTTAAAATTTCTATTTCAGTTACAGTTTCCATATCAACATCTGCTAAAACTGCGTTTATAAACGATTTTAACAGGTTTTTAGTTTCATTTCTTCCAAATATATATTTAAAAACAATATCCCTAAAAGGATTTATATATTCAGCCATAATTGAAATTTAATAAATTAAAAATTAAGTAAAATCAAAATTTTAATTTTCCTTAGTTTTTTATCAGTTTAATTAATTAACATAATCTGTGATTTTTTTTCTTTTTTCTTAAAAAATGCTAATGTGATTTAATAAAAATCCGAAACCATAAATAAGCTATATTCTATTTTTAAAAAGCATTTTATAAAGAGAGGCAGATATGCAAAACGAAATCAACGAATTATATGAAAAATTAGTTTATGAATACGATGTATTATATAAAATTTTAAAAATCGAAGAAGAAAAAAACGCATACCTTGTTCAAGGAAAATTAAAAGATTTTTCTGAAATGAACGAAAATCTTGAGAAACTCGTTGAAAATAGCTCAAAAGCTGAACGCGAGCGCACAGTAATAACGGAAAAAATCATGGACTCTTACGGACTTGAAAAAAACGCAAGTTTAAACGAACTTATTCCAAATCTCAAATCTGAAAGTCAATCTAAATTTAAGAAAATATATGAAGATTTTAAAGATATATTAACGGCAATAAAACTTTATTCAAATACTAACTCAGAAATGTTAAAGAATACGCTTGATATTCTCGATATTACACTTGCGAACTTAACTCAGGATTATGAAATAGAATATGGCGATGACGAGAAAAAAGCAAAATCCCGTTCAAAAAAAAGTGTATTGCTAAACAAACTTGCTTAAGGGATTATATAAAAAAGGGAGAAAACCATGGCCTCAACTTTTATGGGTATTGAAATAGGTAAACGCGGAGTTATCGCTCATCAAGTATCTTTAAATACTACCGGACATAACCTATCAAATATGAACACGGAAGGGTATTCCCGGCAACGCGTTATAATGTCTACAACTGACCCTCTTTATAAACCGGATTTAACAAGGGAACAACGACCAGGACAAATGGGGCAGGGTGTTCAGGTTGCTTCGATTAAAAGAATAAGAGATGATTTCGTTGACGACCGCATCGTAAAACAAATGTCTTCGGTTGGGTATTATAAAATCCGTGAAGATTATCTCGTTCAAATCGAACACGTTTATAACGAACCCGCAGCCAAAAATATGCCTAGTTTGAGCACGTCCTATGACGAGTACGTTAAAGCGTGGAACGCAGTTTCAAATAACCCTACGAATAACGGTGCAAGGCAAACATTACGCGGAGCTGCATCGAGTTTTGCCGCGCGTCTGAACGCTCATTATAAAAAAATACTTGAAATTCAGCAAAATGCAGACAAACGCGTTAGAACTAATGTTGCTGGAATAAATAATTTAACCGACCAAATCGTAAAATTGAATATTGAAATTAAAAAATCAAAAGCAATGGGAGATAACCCTAACGATTTAATGGATAAAAGAGACCTATTAGTTGAAAAACTTGCTAAACTCGCTGACATTAGCATTCAACGCGGAGGCGAAGAAGATTTTATCGTTTACATCGGTTCACAACATTTGATTCAGGGAGACAAAAGGCAAAAACTCGCTGTTATTGACGACCCCGAAAACGAGGGTCTTGCAAAAGTTGTCTGGGCTAAAGATAATAGAGAAGTTGTATTTAAAGACGGAGAAATGAAGGGGTTATTGGTAATAAGGGATATTGAAGCGGCTAAAAAATTAAGACAACTAAACTCACTTGCTATTAATTTAACGGAAACCGTTAACGATATTCATAGGGACGGGTTTGGAATGAACCGATCATCTAACAACAATTTCTTCAGACATATTGCCATGACGAGAAACGCAAGAGGTAATTACGACAGAAATAATGACGGTAATTTTGATTCCACAGTTATTTTTAAAATATCAGGGCTTCAAAAACTGGAACTTAATCAGCAAGTTGGTACACAAGGAATAATTAACTTAGGCCGCACTCACGTCAACGGAGAAAACGTTTTAATCCGTTACAGTTCAACAGACACGGTAAAAGATGTAATAGAGCGCATTAATAAAAGTGATGCAGGGGTTAGCGCATATTTAAACCATAAAGGGCAATTAACGTTTAAAGCTACCATGTCGCAGGATAGACAATATTCTGACCACGTTATTCGCCATATTGAAGATTCGGGCAACTTTCTCGTTAACTATGCCGGGATGCTTAAACAATCCGGTGCTAACGGAGCTTTCGATTGGGAAAACGTTAACTCAATAACGCAAATACAGGGCGGCGAGAGGTATTATACCATAGCATACAAAAAACATGCCGCGAATTGGTTTGCTGTTAGCAAAGCCATAAACCGCAGTATTGATAATATCGCAGTACGACAGGGTACCGATACTGACGGAGACGGATACGTTGACAGGCCAAACACAACTGGCGATGCAAGAAACGCTCATTTGATAGTAAGTGCACAGGATACTCAGGCCGATAGAAGTGGAACGGATTCTCAAACAAAATTAGACCATAATCCTATTTATGTGGAAAAAAGTAATTTATCATTTCGTCAGTTTATGCAATTCATGGTTAGAGATATTGGTATCAGCGCTCAGGATGCAAAAATCGGAACAAGCAAAGAAAATGCAATACTAAAAAGCCTAGAACAAACAAGGCGGTCAATAAGCGGTGTAAACATAGATGAAGAACTAGCTAACATGATAAAGTTTCAGCACGGTTATTCCGCAAGTGCAAGAATTATTACTGCAATGGATAGAATGCTTGAAACCATAATAGGTTTGATACGATAATATGGCTATATAACGTTTAATCACGGAGGAAAAACAAATGCGAATAACGCAAAATATGATGACAAACAACATGATAAACAATATCATGAAACATTCCCAAGAAATGGATAAATTACAGAATAACATAGCAAGCCAAAGGAAAATCCGGCTACCGCATGAAGCGCCGAATGACGCGGGCGATGCCATGATTTATAGAAGCAGAATGAACCGGTTGGAAAGATATGAGAAAAACTCAGACGAAGCAAGAAGCCGACTTCTTCACATTGACTCAAATGTGCAACATATTTTACAGGTTGTTCAAAGAGTCCGCGAACTCGCTGTTCAAGGCGCAAACGGTATTTACACCCACGAAGATAGGATAAAAATGGCGGCTGAAATTGAAGAACACTTAAAATCCATTATTCAGGTTGCAAATTCAACTTATGCCGGAGAAACAACTTTCGGTGGAACAAATATAAACCACAGAGCCTATGCTATTAAAAAGAACCGCGTTATTGACCCGAAAACAGGAAGTGTTATTTCTGGCGGTCCTGTTGTGTCCGATGTTAAATATCAGGGCGACATTGGTATGAAATACAGGGAAATTGACAGAGGCGATTTTATGTCTGTTAATATTCCCGGAAACCAAGTTTTTTGGGCAACAAATATGATGATAACAGCGGGTAAGCCGGGAACCGGCTACGTTGCTAATAGAAATATGACTTTTAAAATAGACGGTGTTGCTATTCAGGTGAACGAAGGCGACAACCTTGAAACAATAGTTAATAAAATAAACGATTCGGATATTTCCGTTAAAGCTTCAATAGACAATACCTCAGGGCAGAATTTAATGGTTATACAATCAACAAATCCTCATCAAGTTTGGATAGAGGATATTGGCGGGGGAACGGTTATGCAGGATCTTGGCATAATTGCAGAAGGCGGGTCGCAGGGACCTAATAATTATTCGCCAACGGCAACTGTACACGGTGATTCAATGTTCAAAGCAATTATAAAACTAAGAGATTCATTATTTAAAAACAATGTAAATGGTGTGAATGCGGGCATTGGACGGGTGGACGCTGTTATTTCAAAACTAACGCAAAGTTTGGGCAAAATCGGTGGAAAACAAAGGAAAACCCGTGATATTATTAAACGCCATTCACAGGACAGGTTATACACAACGGAAATTTATTCAAAGATACAAAGTGTTGATATGTCCGAAGCAATAATGGAATTGCGAGCAATTGAAAATGCTCACAGGGCTGCGATTCAGGTCGGCGCAAGAATTTTAAAGCCCACTTTGCTCGATTTTATGCGTTAGCTATAAAACGGGTTTACAATTAATTTAAGATTAATTATAATTAAGAACATCGGACGTTCTTAATGAGAATGCCAAAAAAGGAGAATGACTTTGGTGAGTACTCAAGAACTTATTGAAATTAACACAAAACCTTATGGTAAAGTAAAGGTTAGCAAAAAACAACGGATTGTATTTAACGAAGGCCTTTACGGTTTTGAGAACGAAAATGAATTTTATCTTCTTGATATGGAAGAAGATGACGGGCCTTTTTACTATCTTCAAAGCGGAAACAATGAAGATTTGGTTTTTATTTTAATCAATCCGTATACATTTAAAAAAGATTTCGTTTTAGACGTTTCCCGTGGGGATTTGAAAAAAATTAAAGTAGATAATCCTGCTGAAAACCTTGAGGATAAACTCCTCGTTTTTTCAATCGTAACAATTCCTGAAGACGGGGCGGATATGACAGCCAATTTACTAGGCCCGATTGTTATTAACGTTGAAAAACAATTAGGAATTCAAGCCCTTTCCTTAATCGAGGGGTACACAACGAAACACAGTATTTTAAAAGAACTTGAAAAGAATAAAAATGACGAGGGAGTGGCCTGATTGTTAGTCCTTGCGCGTAAACCGAACCAAAGTATAATGATTGGCGACAATATTGAAATTCACGTTGTCGAAGTAAAAGGCGACCAGGTGAAAATCGGCATAACCGCGCCAAAAAATATCCGCGTTGACAGAAAAGAAATTTACGTTGCAATTAAAGATGCTAACAAAGAAGCCATGAAAACGCCGCAGGCTGATAAACTTAAAGAACTCGGCAAAATGTTTAAAAAACCCGAAAAGAAAAAATAACGCATTTTCCTCTTGCATAAAAATACTGCACTGCTCGTAAAGAATAAATATCCCCTCAGATAGACTCGAGTTTGAAACATAAATTAATTTTTTTAAAAAATTACTTTTATTAAACGCAGAGAGATGCCTACCTATGAAGTGTAAAATATCAAATTTCGCGTTATTAAATTCTTTTATCCAAATTTATATATTTTGTTTTATACAAAGATAATTAACACCTTATTTGTAAAACTTTGGGTATGGACGTTCTCTTCTTTTCAAGTGCCACTTTATTCGAAGGGGGATTTTCTTAAATCCGCGTTTGTATTTAAGTTATAAACTTTTATGAAAACTTAAGCGTATTCTGCGCCCTCGACGGTATAATAAATTTCCATACTTTAACGCTAATTAGTATTATATCCTTTTGCTTTAAAATCATAGTAGTATATCTTGAAAAAAGGATAAAGATAAATGCCGGTAGGAAACGCAAATCTGCGTTCCTTACGAAAAATAGTATTACAGCATAGTCAACGCGTCAGTGTCTATTTCAAGATAAACTTTTTTATCCGACATAAAAAATTCCCTGTATTTTTGAGCAACGGGTATAATTTTAGCTATAGAATCCGAACGCAAAATAACGTGAAAACGAAAATACTTGTTTGCCTTGGATATGGGGCAGGAAGACGGGCCTAAAAGTTCAACGTCTTTTGCCGTACCTATTTCATGTACAGCGCGTTTTATTTTATCTTCAACGTATTTCTCATCAATACCGCGTAAAATCATACGCAAAACGCGGGAAAACGGAGGCCAATTTGTGTAATCACGGATTTCAAGCTCTTTTTCATAAAACTTTTCATAATTTTCTTCAGCCGCGAGTTTAATAACGAAATTTTCCGGGCTTCTCGTTTGAATTAAAACCCTACCTTTAACATCTCCTCTGCCTGCCCTGCCCGACACCTGCATTAGAAGAGAAAAAATCCTTTCACCTGCGCGGAAATCAGGAAGGTTTAAGGCAATATCAGCGTCAATCACCCCGACTAAAGTAACGTTTGGAAAATGAAGTCCTTTTGCAATCATTTGCGTTCCTATTAAAATATCAATTTTCCGGTTTGCAAGAGAATCGAGTATTTGTGAATGCCCTTTTTTCCCCCGCGTTGTGTCAAAATCCATGCGCGCTACAGCCGCACCGGGAAATGTGCGCTCAAGTATTTCTTCAATTTTTTCCGTTCCGCTTCCGATTTCGTCTATTTCATAACTTCCGCATTCAGGGCAAGTAAAAACGCGTTTTTTCGTTGCCCCACAGGAATGGCAAAGCAAAACGCCCTTGCTTTTGTGAAAAGTCATTGCAACGCTACAATTATCACATTGTATTGTATGTCCGCAATCTTTACACATTATGTACGGAATAAAACCCCTTCGATTTAATAGAAGGATTGCCTGCTCCCCTCTTGAGAGAGTGTTTAAAAGCGCCTGAATTAATTTTTCATGAAACATTCCTTTTGTTTTTGAAATATCTATAATTTCAACGTCTTTGCTTTGTTCTTTTGAAAAACGCTTTTTTAGAGGAAGAAGAGTTAGACGTTTGTTCAAAGCGTGATAATAGGATTCGACCTGCGGCGTTGCGCTACCTAAAATGAGGGGGATTTTATTTTTATGGCAAAGGAAGAACGCAACCTGTTTTGCGCTGTAACGCGGCGTGTCTCCTGATTTGTAGCTGGTTTCGTGTTCCTCATCAATTATAATACAGCCTGGGTTTGAAATGGGCGCGAATACCGCGCTCCTCGCGCCTAATACAACGTCAACGTCTTTTTTCTGTATTCTCCGCCAGTGATATAATTTCTCTCTCGGATTTAAGCGTGAATGAATAACCGCAATGCGCTCCCCGAAAATTTCTGCAAAACGTTTTATAGTTTGCGGGGTTAATGATATTTCAGGCACGAGAATTGTAGTTATTTTGCCTTTTGATTTGAGATAATGCGCTATATGGCGGTACACTTCGGTTTTACCCGACCCGGTTACACCGTAGAGTAAGAAAGCTTCATGCTTGTTTTGGTCAATGCTTTGTTTTATTTTTTCAACTGCGTTTTGCTGTTCCTGATTTAAGCTTAAAAGTGATTTTATTTCATCTGCCGGGATGGAATCCTGTTTTTCTTTTGTTTCCCCGGGTAGTAGTGTAAATATTGCCTGCCCAAGGGAGCATAAATAATGATGTTTGATCCACTTTGCAAGTTCCAAAGATTGTTCATTAAAAAGTGGAGTTTCGTCTAGAATTTCAATAATTTCTTTAACTTTAAAATCCGGTTTTTTCACGTTGATTTCAAGTATGAGCCCTTTTTTCTTTCCGTTTTTAAAAGGCGCAGTAACGCGGGAATATATTTTAACTTTATTCCGTTGTTCTTGTGTAAGTTTATAAGTAAAACTCGAGTCAACGGGCATATCAAATACAACGTTAACGTACATATAGCCCCAATTTTTTATACTCATTCATAAAAGCTTTCATATCTTCCCAGTTAGGTCTTTTTAAGGCATTATTTTCTATTAATTCAGCCGGGTGATATGTAATAAAAACGGGAATATTTTTTTGATTAATTTTTAAAAAGAAATGCTCTTCCTCAAAATTTTTTTTGCGAAGCTCATCAAAACCGTTATCAAGATTTAACAGGAGGTTTCCTGTTGAACTTCCCAAAGCAAGAATAATTTTGGGATTTATAATTTCTATCTGATTTTTTAGAACAGGCATACAGATTTCAGATTCTTCCCTTCGCGGTATTCTGTCGTTAGGAATATGACATTTTAGGATATTCGTTATATATACTTCTTCTCTTGAAAGTTCAACGGCTTTGAGCATTTTATCAAGCAGGATTCCGGCATCTGAGGAGAAAACTTTGCCATATCTCATATCTTTTTTTGAAGGCGCATCCCCGATTAACATAATATCAGCATCCGGGTTTCCGCTATCAAAAGCAGGTTTTATTCTATGCCTTGCAAGCCCGCATAAATAACAATCTTCAAGTTTTCTCTTAAGGTTATTTAATTCTGTCTTATTGCTTTGTTCCTGTTCATTTGCTTGAGTGTTTATTTTTTGTTCAAAAACAGGGTTTTGTTTTATAGGAATAATTTTATATTTTTTTTCTTTTTCAATGTAATTTTTCAAATCTTTTACAACGTCTAAAATATCCAAAGCGAATTGTTTCATAATAAGCACCGTGAAAAATTATTTTATTTAATTGCATCCCGGAGATTCAGTTTAATAGAGATAATTTTTAATATCTAAATTGATATTTTTTAAATATTTAATATTTCGTGCATAATAACAATTTCCTTTAAATCAGAGAATATTCCAAATACATGATAATGAATATAAATCTTTGTTAGGAAAGCGTATATATTAAAAAAATTACATTTTTACGATAAATTAAAGCACAACGGTATAATATATTTACGCACTTTAAATATTTTGTATCTCTTTTTCTCTGTGCCTCCGGACGAATTTCATATTCTAATAAATTTTATTATAACAAATTGATTTGCAGAAGTATAATGTTAACAAAAATAAAAGCGGGAAATAATCCCGCTTTAAATTTTATGTAATTTTTTGCTTTTTTGTTCTATTTTTGTTTTTACACTCTACGCATTCCGTCGCATAGGGTAAAGCTTCAAGCCGCCCGTAGCCCATTTCTTTTCCGCAAGAACTGCATTCTCCGTAACTGCCCTCATCAATGCGTTTCAAAGCTTCCTGAATAAGCTGGAGAGTTTTTTGCTCGTTTTGAGATAAATTTATCAACAATTCTTTTTCCTGCAATTTAAACGCCTGGTCAACCAAATCTCCCATATCCGTTTCATCAAGTCCGGCAAATTCTTCGTTGTCTTCCATTAAATCTTCTAAAATCCTGCTTCTTTCTTCAATAAGGAGTTCTTTAAATTTCTCCATATTCTTACTATCCATTAATTTTCACTCCTTTCTTATTTTTATCTGTTTTATACAAACTGATTTCGAAATTTGATTAAAGTATATAATTTTTTTAAAAAAAGTCCATAAAATAATAAATAATTATTAATTCTTTTTAAAATTAAATTCTCTGGTAAAAAGGTCGACCATGAGTTCCAAAGCTTCTTTCTCCCGTTCACCATGACAAACAATTTCTATTTCTTCTCCGAAAGCCATAGCCATTGCCATCAAATCAAGCATATTAGCAGCGTTTCCCTGCGCTCCTCGCTTGTAAAAATTAATAGTGCATTTAAAATTTCTTGCCGCTTCAACGATTTGTGCAGATGGACGTGCGTGTATGCCGTCGCGGTTCGTTATTTTTACTTTTTTCCTTACGCTCATGGCAATATTAGAATAAAGAATTTCCATATAGAATGTCAATACTTTTTATAAAAAAGCTTCACAAATTTTTATTCAGTAGGAGGATTTAATATTACTTTTTTCGTTGACTTGCAATTACCCGGCTTTTCCATTCAATTGTTAAAGCGTTAGTAAAAGTCAAAATAAAATTTATTTTGCCAATCATGCGTGTCCAATACCCGTTTTTTATATCCCAGTAATAAATTCTTTCATATTTACCGATTAACCTTGCGGGCTTTAAATAACGTGGTCTAACCCTTGAATAACCAGGTACGTGGATAAGATTATTTAAGTTTTTATTAACAACGTAGAAGCATTGAATTACTGCGTGTTTTCTTCCGTTCAAAGTTTTATTTTTTAAATACCTATAACGGGCGTTAAATTTTAATCTGAATGGCTTTTTAATACCTATGCTACGGAAATCTATTATTTCCTCGCCTGGTTTTTCCCAGAAATTTGATATGCTTATTTTTTTATCGGGAAAAGCAGGGGTTCCAGTGCTTTGAGGATAAAAAGCGTTTTTATCAAAATACATTTTTCCTGAATCGTTACGTATAAATTCACCGCGTCCCGTGTTTGTTTTTCCGCTTTTTTTTCTGCTGCCAAAATCGTAACTAAATTTTATGCCCCTTGAAGTTTTTTGCAACGCTTTTTGAACAGAACTCCACTTAGAATTGCTTTGGGATTTTAATACGTTGTTTTGATAATAGTTAACTTTAGTGTTTCCGTTAATAGTAAAAACGTCTCTAGGTTTTTGTTTAAACCTAAACAAAACGGCTTTTTTTTCTTGGGAACTAGATATGCTACCGCAGATGTATGCATTTAAAAGTATAAATAAAATCGTAAATATTTTTTTCATCTAGTTTTTCAACACCTCAATATATATTATCGGTTTAATTTTATATTAATAAAAAAATCCGGTTTATTATGAAAGAAATCCGCGGTTTTGGTGATATAATAAAGAAATGCATATAAGCGGATTGCTAATGCCAAGAAAAACCTCCAATAATTATAAAGAATTAAGGCAAATCAGGTGTTACCGGGTTTGCCTTAATACGTTAATCAAGTTCCCCTGAATCTTCCAATTCATCAAGATAATCATTCATTTCTTCGATATCTTCCGTATATAAAACGTCGCAATCTTCACAGACTTTTTTATGAAGCTTCCATAACCAATGATGCGCATTATCCTGTTTATGAGGAGAGATAACGCATTCAGGGTCACTTAAATCCATAAAGTCTTTAATTTTATCAACCATATTATCTATGTATTCATCGTATTCTTCATGAACGCCTTTGATCCTCCTTGCGCTTCGTAAAACTTCACGAAAATAGACTTTCTCCTTGCCTGATTTTGTGGTTTGTAAAATAGTTATGCCTTCTTTAAAATTATGATTAAGCTCGTTAAATTGTCTTAGAGTCTCGATATTACAAAAAGGATTGGCTTTTTTTGGCATTGTATATCCTCCGGTTTTAATAATTAACTTTAAAATTCGTACTAAAAAAAATCAAGGAAAAAATATTTTATTAAGTTTAAGTAAAAATTAACCTGCGAAGATTTTATTACGATAATATATTAAAGGTATTAAAAGAAAAAATGTTTAGTGAAAAAACCATATTGATTTTTTCAGGGTTACTGGAAAATATAAATAACGCAGAAGAATTGGCGAAAATTGCAAAATCAATTTCCCCGGAAATAGTATCTGAAAAAATAAATGACGTAAAAGGAATAACGGATTATTTTTTTAAAAAAAACCGTATTTATGACTGGATTAATTCGGTTTTAAACAGGATTGGCTCTGCAAATATTTACGGAATCAGACAATTTCTTCAGGAACTTGAAAATGATAAATTGTTTTATAACCATGAAACAAAGTGCATTGAAACTTTCAGCCGGGAAAAACATAACTGCCCTAACTGGGGATTGTTTGGCGAAGGAGACAAAGTTTTCGTTTGCATGGCAAGAATAAAACTAACGGAAAAAAAAGAAAAGCAAATCGATTTAAATAACGCTTTTTACAATTTCGTATCGCCAAAAATAAAGTCATTTAACGGCAGGATATGGAATTTCAACAAAGGCAATTTTACAGCGGGGTTTTTTCCGGGCAATAAAACAGATGCCTGTATTGAAACAGCAATTGACATTCTATTAAATATGCCCGTTTTCAACAACTGGTATTCTCCGGCACAGGATAACGTTAACGTTAGAATATCATGCGTAGCGGATTTCGTTAATTATACAAATATAACGAAAAACATTTTCGGTCCGGCTGTGGGAATGATTAATTTACTTGAGGACAGAATGGAAGATAATACAATATTGATACATGAAAATTTGTTAAATCAACTTTTACCGGCTAAGCAAAAAGCTTTTCAAAACAACGGACGAATAGGCGATGAAAAATTATTTAATTTTTTTTGTGAAATAGGTAAATAGATGAAAACTATTCAAACTTTAATATATTCTACCAATAGAAACCTTATACATAAAATTCAAAGCGCACTTGAAATTGTGCCTGCTAAATATGCAGGAGATTTTCGTTTTAATTTAATTTTTGAAGACGATATAAGAAAATTTCAATTGCGTTTGAACGAAAATATATTAGATTTGTACATTATTGAACATGACGCGGCTTTGTCTCAAGGGTTCAAAGCTCTGGATATACTTAAAAAACAACGAGAAACAAAACCTGACTTTCTAGAAAACGCAAAAATAATTTTCATCGGCCCGGATGATGCTAAAACCGTTGTAAAAGCTTATGAAAACGCGTTTTTAAGCGGATATGAAATCATGAAGGATTTAAAATCGGAAAATTTCGCAGCTAAAACAATTGATAAATATTTCATACAACAACCTAACCAAACAGTTAATAAAAAAGAAGAAAGCCTGGATAAAAACAAAAAAGCAAAACAAACCGGAAATGAACAGATTTTCGATGAGTTGCTTTTATTATTAACGGGCAACTACGTTGATATTGCTGAAAATTTAAAAAAAGCAGTTTATGAAAAAAAAGAGCTAGAACAAAACGCAAAAAAATTGAGTAAGGAAATAGAAGATTTAAAATTAGCGTACAAACAAAACGAAATAGCTAAAATCGAGAATATCAAACCGGCAAAACAGAACATGGAAGATTGGCCTTTTAAAAATGAAAATGGTAAATCTTTAGAACAAAAAATGTTTTTTTTAGATATTCGAATTTTTATTAATCCGGGAATTAAGCAAGTTTATTTGCGTTATGAAATTCAAATACTTTTGGATTTGATATATAGATTTTTCAATTCTCATTTTCAGCATTATGAACACGTTACCCTGCTGTCAAATACGGATAGGGTCTTATGCGTATTTAATTCAAGTAACGCAATTAAATGCGCCCTTGAAATAATTATTGAACTCGCAAAAATTAATTATACCGAAAACGCGATTTTAAAAAACTTTAAATTTAATATGGGAATAGATTTTCACGATGTAAAAAATGCCCATAACGCAGGGGATATTTTAAAAAAAGCCGATTTGAAAACAATTGAAAAAATATTAAACAATGTCAAACCGGCAAACACTTTATATGTAACAGGGGAAGTTTATAATACCCTTGGGGAAAAAATAAAAAAGTTTTTTAAATATCACAAAAAATCAAAAAATCTTAGCTTCTATTCTTATTACGCTGTATATGGTTAATTTGCCGTTATTTTAAATCATTAAACGTAACGCTATCACCGTTATTCCACTTTCGAATTTCAACCATACCACAGTAATATGTAGGTTTTGTAAAATACTAAATCAAAATCCAAAATGTATTTTTTAATAAAATTTTCACTTTCATATTAAATTATTTTACAAAAAAAATGCAGTGTGATAGTTTTTTGCTATTTTGTAAACTGTAATTTATTAAATAGATGTAAGTTAGAAAGACAAATTCGGATGATTTTATAAATTTAAATTTTCACCTTTAAAAAATAAAATATGGCGTTTTATTACTATTGTGTGTAAAATTCTACTCACAAAATATTATTACGGTTGCCGTTTACATTCCTTATATTTATACTCATATTTATGGAAATTGCGTTAATAGAAATTAAAAAAGCCGGAGACAACAAGGATTATAATGCCGGTTTCGGAACGACTTTTAATTTAAAAACAACGCCTTTAACCTTTGTTTTAAAAAAAACCAGAAAACATTTAGAAAAATTTCCTACTATTTCTTATGCTTATATTTCAGCAATATTTAAAAAATTTAATCACGTTGTTAATTACTATCAAAACGCGTTGCCTATTGATTGTTCCTTAGCACTATTAAACGTAACGGCAATACGGCATAAACAAGAAATACAAATAATTAACGAAATAAAACGCAAAAAAAAATATAAAATCGGGGTTTACGGCGCTTTGGCAACTGTTATGCCTGAATTGTTTAAAAACGTTGATTTTATAATCACGGGGGAACCGGAAAACGCTGTATTTAGCATAGCAAAAACGGGAAAAATACCACAAGGAATAGTTAAATCTTTATATGTAGAGGAATTAGACTCCTTGCCCTTTCCCGACTGGGATATATTTGATGTAAAAAAATTTTCCTATTCGCCTTTGCTTACGTATAAACCCTTTTTATTTATGCAAAGTTCTCGCGGGTGCAAATTTTCTTGCTCATATTGCCCGCATCGGTTAAACGGTAAATACCGTAAACGCAGTATTCAAAACGTATTAGATGAAATGCTATATTTAAAAGAAAAATACAGGGTTAAGGGAATACATTTCAGGGACTCATACTTTAATTTTAACGAAAACGAGGCGCAGGAATTTCTTAGCGAAATGATTAAACGCCGCCTTGATATTAAATGGGGAATGGAAACAAGGATAGATTCTTTAAATACAAAACTCGTTGATATTTTGTATGATGCCGGGTTGCGCGCTGTAAAAACAGGCATTGAAAGTTCAGATATGAAATTGCTCGAAAAATTTAACAGAATGTCTCCTGATTTGGAGCACGCAAAAAATGTAATCCGGTATTGCAACGGAAAAAAGATCAAATCCAACGCTTGTTATATCTTAGGTTTTCCTTCACAGGATAAAACCTTGCTTAAAAAAACGCTTGATTTATCTTTTGAAATAAAATCAACTTTTGCGAATTTTTTCATTCTAACGCCTTTGCCCGGCACTAATTTTGACACCATTTTTGATTTGGAAATAACGGATGAAAACTTAAACCATAGGGACAATTTTCACCTTGTTTTTAAACATGAAAATTTTACAAATAAGGAACTTAGAAAAATTCAGGCAAACTTTATTTCACGTTATTATTTTCGTTATTCGTGGATTAAAAATTATGTAAAAATAAAATAAAATTTTTAAAAAAAACAAACCATTTTTTCGTTTTAAGTGTTAGAATACATAACACGGCAGGAGCATTTTTATCCGTACTACTACAAACAAATACATATTTTTAATAATAGCAATTATTTTCTGTTTTGCCTCTGTTAGCGCTCATGCAAAGTATGCCAATCCCGGCGTTGCAAATGATAAAAGCTATGATTTTGATAAATATTATAAAGATAATAATTTTAGTTTTAAAAATTACTCAAGAACCGGCCGCCAACCTCAAAAATTTGCTCTGGTTATCGGTCAGAATAACTACAAAAAACGCCCTTTAAAAACGTGTGTAAACGATGCAAAAGCAATGACAAGAGTATTTAAAACGAGTTTATTCGTACCCGAAAAAAACATAAGATTATTTTTAAACGAAAGCGCAAGCAAAAACCGAATAATCAGGGCTTTTAAGTCCCTTGCTAGGGTAACAAAACCCGGTGATAAAGTATTTTTTTATTACTCCGGGCACGGAATAAGAACGTATGACGACTTAAAAGGAGAAAAAAGCACAAGTTTACTCCTTTCAACAGGAGAAAAAATTAGCGCAAGGCTTTTCGGGAATATGGTTAAAAAAATTAAAGCGTTATCCGTATCCTTTTTAGACAGTTGTCATTCAGGCGGTATGATTTCACAGGATTTTATATTCAACGTAAAAAAAATATCTAACCCCGTTGTAAACCGCAGGGCTTATTTCGTTGCATCGAGCAAGTCCGAAGAAACGTCAATGACTATTCCTCTTTATAAACACAGCAGATTTACATATTTTCTAAGCCGGGCAATTTTGAGAAACAGAGCAGATTTAAATAAAGACGGGAAACTCAGTTTACAGGAAGTTTTTAGCTGGAGCAAAAAACAAACCCTGCTTTTCGGAGAAAAATACGGAGCTTTGCATAATCCCGTTATTTACGGCAAAAACCCGTCTTCAGTAATATTGAACGAAAAAACCAAAAGAGATTTACCTTCAAATCCTGAAGATTTTTCAGCATAATTAAAAAAAACGCAATTATTTGTAAATTTGGGTGTTTAATATAATTAGAGCACCAAAATCAAATTTTGGTCTAATTAACCCCCTCCCGGTTATAAATTTAACCGGATTTTAGACTATTTTTTGACCGCATGGCCTTTCCTTTTCAGGGGAGGCCATTTTTACGTAAACACATATTTCAACGCTTTTTTATAAACTATGTTTTCCCGTAATTTTGTTTTACAAATCGTAAAATCATTTTAATTGTTCGTTTTTTAACGCTAATTTCTAAATATGCATTTATAATAAATATATTAATTTTTTATTATCAAGAGAGGCGGCATCTGCTAATGTCGCCTCTTTTTTTTCTATTTTTCTCTAAAATTTTTTTAAAAACAATAAATAGAATTTCACGTTATAAATTAATTTATTATCAGGTTTTTACGGTGAGCTTATTTTTTTAAAAGTGATTTCCCGTTCCGTTTTATTCACGTTTGTTTTAACTTTTAAAACTTTATCTTCAAGTTTCATAATACTCATAATGATTCGTTTTTTTCCGCCCATGATAAAATAATTCAAAGTTAAAGTATTATCATCGAAAACGTATTTTCCGTTTAAACTCGTTGCATTGTCAGTATAAGTAAATGTGCCGTCGTTGTTAATCCTTAGCGTTGTCGTTGTATTTGTAGCAGTATCAACAGATTTCCACGTTCCGAATAAATCGCATTTTTTACAAGCAGTTAATGCAAATATAATAACCAAAACAGGTATAATTAAAACGCCTTTTTTCATAATTTCCTCCGAATGTGTGTATACTCTAATTATAAACAAAAAACCCCTCTGTGAAAAGAGGGGTATGTTTCATTTATCTTACTTTTATTTTTCTATAACCATAAACCTTATACGTCCTCGTCGCTTAATACGCATTTGGAACGTGTCTTTGTTTTTAATATTTGAAAAGATTTGTTTCGCCCTGCTAATTGAAGTCATTTTTAAACTTTCAATTTCAAGGATAACATCACCCGGTCTAATTCCCGCATCCATTGCAGAGGAATCCGGTTTAATACGCGTTACTACAACGCCGTAGCGCACTTTATGTCTTTTCTTTTCCGCTACGGTTAAACTGCGTAGTGTCATTCCGAACATTGTGTAAGTATTTCGGCTGCCGGGTGTACTTCCTCCTTCGCCTAAACTGCCGTCATTGCTGCTAATTGCCGATTCTCTGTTTGCAAGTACGACGCTAAAGGTTTTAACCCGGTTTTTTCGTCTAACCGTAATTTTAACGGGTTTACCCGGACGTTTTAGTGAAATTACACGTTTTAAATGCCCGAAATTTTTTATTCTCTTTCCGTTTACTTTAATAATAACGTCCCATGGTTTTAATCCGGCCTTATCAGCTGGGCTTCCTTCCATAACTTCAGCTATTTTAACTCCGAATTTAATTTTCATTTTTCTGGATGTTTTTTCATCCGGGTTTGCAGGTATTACACCTAAATAACCACGTGTAACCTTACCGTGTTTAATTATCGTTGATATTACTTCTTTTACCCGATTTATCGGTATTGCGAACCCTATTCCCATATAACCGCCCGTACGTGTATAAATCATCCGATTGATGCCTATAACTTTTCCGTATATATTAACTAAGGGTCCCCCTGAATTTCCCGGGTTAATTGCAGCGTCGGTTTGTAAAAAATCATAACCGTATGACCTTTGCGTTTGCCTTGAAACTGCGCTGATTATGCCTTGTGTAATTGATCCTTTTAATCCGAAGGGGTTGCCTAACGCAAAAACAATCTCTCCCGGTTTTACGTTATCTGAATTCCCCATTTCAGCGTATGAAATTTTTGAAATATCGCCTAATATTTTTAGAACAGCCATATCAGTTTCCTTGTCAACACCTACAACTTTAACTTTAAATTCCCTGTTATTTACAAGCATTACGGATAAACCCTTTGCTCCTTTTATAACGTGATGATTTGTAACGATATATCCTTTTTTGCTGATAATGACACCACTTCCAACGCCCTGTACTCTTCTTTTTGGTTGTTGTCGGCCTCTGTTTCTTTGCCTAAAAAAGTGCCTAAACAATGGATGCATTCTCCTTGCAGATGCAACGCGCGTTACTTTAATCAAAACAACAGCAGGCATAACGTTTTTAGCGATTTGCGTAAAAATGTTGTTCATTGCCTTAATTGAATCAGGTGGATTAACTGTATTTGTCCTCGCTGTAATTTGCGCTTTGTTTACAAGCCCCGTGAGTAAAATTAATGAGAAAAATATAACTGCAATTTTTTTGCTTTTTGTTCTATGCATAAACAATAATCTCCTTATAATGATGTTTTCTATTTTTTTTAACACTTATCTTTTTTAATTATAGCATTTTTTCCGTACAATTTTAAAGTAATTGAAAAGAAATTATTTCCCTGACATTCTTTGCAAATACTTTAGAGCATTCCTGTAATGATGGGACCTGCTGTTTGCTTTTTGTACAACGAGTAAGAAATGTTTTCTGCTTTCGGAGAAATTCCCTTTTTTAAATTGGTCAACGCCTTGTTTATAATTCTTTTTAACAATAACATTTTTTTCACCGCTTTTCTTTTCAAGGGAATCAAAAACGCGTCTTGCTTTTTTTTGATTTTGCGTTTCTTTTATAACTTCGGTCGCATCTTCCTCAACGTTTTTTGCCTTTTCGGATTTACTTTTTGGCAAGCCTTCTGCTTTTTTTTGTTCAACGCCTTTTGAAGCCGAACTAGACTCAGAGAAACCTTTAGGGTTACCTCTCATAGCGAGGTCAGGTTTTTCTTTAAAACCGTATGTATTTTCGGTTTTAGTATTTGTATCCGATTGTGCAACTGCGAAGTTTGCGCTGTTTTTACCGAACCTGTATAAAGCCGCCCCGAATATAAAAAGAAACAATATAGTTCCTACTGCGTAAGACAACCGAGGAAGTGTAATATAATCTATTATTCTATTCAAAATAGCTATCCTGTTTTTCTTTTGCGGAATTTCGTTTAATTTTAAAAATAATTTTCGTTCAAAATCTTTGGATGCTTTAATATTATTAAAATCAAGGTGAATTAATTTTTTAGTATTTAAAATATCATCATAGAATTTTCTTGCGTTTTCATTCTGGTTGATGATTTTTTCAATTTGATATTTTTTCTCTCCGTCTATTTCTCCGTCGATGTAAGCATTAATTAATTTTTTGTGTTTATTCGTAAGCTCTTTCATATTTCATCCTTGTCAAATATTTTCGTCAATATCTGCTTTAACTTTATTCTTCCTCTTGATAACCGCGACTGCACAGTACCCACAGAGATATCGAGTATTTTTGATGCTTCTTTGTATGACAGGTTTTCCAAATCACATAGCATTACAACTTCTCTGTAACGCGGGGGCAATTGATTAATCCCTTTTAAAACAAGTTTTTCGGTTTCATCTTTTGCCACTTTCATTTCAGGATTATCTTTTTCCCTGCTTAAAGTAGGGAACTCTTCAGTCGCGTCTGTCTTACGCCTTTTTCTGTCCCTAACCTCGTTAAAAGAAAGGTTCATTGCAATCCTGTAAATGAAAGTCGAAAACTTTGCTTTAACACTATACCTGTCTTTGCTTCTAAAAACTCTTATAAATACCTCCTGAGCAATTTCTTCGCTTCGCTCAATGTCGCGGGTATATTTAAAAATGTACCCAACGATTCGGTCTTTATACTTCTTTACAAGCTCTTCAAATGCGGCATCGTTGCCGTCGCAAAAAGCAGTCATTAAATATTCATCGCTTTTTTCTTCTAATGAATCTGCTTTTCTTATCTCTTCTATTTTATCTAACACGGGTCAACCTTTTTTGTTTCATTTAAGATTTCTAAATTAAATTTAATTAACTTTTTTTCAAAAAAAACCAAATTCTTATATAACAATTAATAATAAAAGTTAAATCATTATTTTTATTGCCATTATTATAATATATCTATATAATCAATAAAACAAAAATTTTAAAAAGGTTCAAAATTGAAATCAGGAGTTAATTTAATTTCAAATACGCCCATGCCCGAGAAAATATGTGATTCGGCGGCGCGTTTATCTCAGGTTGATAAAACCGGCAGTGAAATATACAATACAGAATACCCAAAATTCGTCATCCCGAATGTTATTAAATTAGGCCATAAAAGCGTTGCTGAACACGCTTACTTTAATTTCGTTTTCGAAAACGTAAGTGTTTTTGTTGAACACTTTATGATTGAATTCCGGTTAGCATCATTCACGGTTAAATCCCGCCGTTACGTTGATTTTAGAAAAGCAGGATTTACAATACCGGATTATCTTAATAAAAAAAAATTTTCTCATTTGAAAAAAAAGTTTATTTCCAACGCAGAATATTTATTTGAAACGTATTCCAAACTCGTTGACATTAAAATCCCAGCCGAAGACGCGAGGTTTATCTTACCTTACTGTTTTAAATCAAATTTTTTCTTATCTATGAACGCCAGGGAATTAATGCACGCAATTTATTCCATGATAAAAGGAAAAGGAAGTAAATATAAGGAAATAAAATCATTGGGCGAGTCAATGCTAAGTCAATTAGAAGAAATAGCCCCTTCAATGTTTAACAATCTTTTATCCCTCATTAAAGGTAATGAAGATAAATGGAAAAAATTAAATACATTGTTAAAAGATAACAAAAAAAACGTAAAGAATAATAACGTAGAAATATTATCTGCTTCAAAAGATGCTCACGAAAACATTATTAAAGGTGTTTGTTCCGTAATAAATACAGATTACGAAAAGCTATCTGAACAAAAAAAACGGGAAATATTAAACGTATTAATTTCTGACCGCCGGGCACGTGAACTTGAATTAGCAAATTTTGTTTTTTCCTTTAATAATATATCTTATCCGTTTTTAACGCATTTTATTCGACACCGAATTCATTCCCCTGTAATTCCCCCGTTTGAATACACCGGTTATGAAAGCGTTGTTACTCCGCATACTATTAAACAAAATCGTCACGCTCTTGAAATTTTTAATAAAGCGGTTGAAAAAAACGTTAATTTTAATGAGATGGTAATTAAAGCAGGCGTGCCAGAAGAATATTACGTTTATTCCAGGATAGCAGGAAACGTATTAAATATAACAACGTCAATGAACGCGCGTGAATTATATCACTTTTTTGCACTAAGAACTTGCGAGCGGGCACAATGGGAAATTAGGGAATATGCCCAGGAATTGCTCATCAAACTAAAAAAAATAAACCCGTTAATTTTCCAAAAAGCCGGACCCGGCTGCGTTTTATACGGTATATGTCCCGAAGGTAAAATGAGTTGCGGTAAAATTAAAGAAAAACAGGAGTTCTATAACTCAATATGAAAAAGCTTAGCATATTGATATTACTTTACGTTTTTTTTAGCGGTTGTTTATACACTCTTTCTAAAACAGATATTGAAACACCACATGATACAATTAAAACTTTACAATGGGTTTTACAGAAAATTAAAAATGATGATTTTTTATTATATTTTGAAGAACTTTTTACAGGTAAAGGGGAAGAAATTGCCGAAAAAGTTAAAGATTTAAAAGAAAGCAAGGAAGCCGAAGATAAAAAACGCTGGCTAAAACTTCAAGAAATTTTTGAGAAAATTTTAATTAAACTTGATAGAATGAAAGTTAATAAAGGATATGCAGTTGCTCATTGCCGGTATTATATTCCGCAGAATTATTATATCCAAAAAGTCATAATCGAAATGGAAAAAAACTCTGATGGGTGGCAAATAGTAAAAATCACTCCCGAGAAAAAATGGTCGGAAAGCAAAGGGAAAAATCATAATCAATTATTTAAAAAACCAAAAGCGGATTAGAGGTTAAAAAACCTGCATTTACCCATGATTTTTAAAACAGACATTTTATTTAATAAAAGAATAAAAATTAGCATTAAGGGTTAATATTTGTTTTGACAATATTTGCATATTGTGATAATGTTTTTATGCAAACAATATAAAATAATTACAGGAAGGATAAACATATGGCTGAATCACAAGACGTATCAATGAATCAATTATTTGATTTTTTTGAAAAAACAACAACGGGTTTTATGGAAAAATTACTCAAAGATGATAATCTGCTTAAAATTGCCGGAAAATGGCGGGACAATGCTCTTGATTTTAAAAATTATTTTGATAAAATTATTTCCGAAGCATTAAAAAACATGAACTTGCCGAACAAAAAGGATCAGGAAAAAACTTTGCATAAAATTAATATGCTTGAATCTCAATTAACAGATTTAACGGAGCGTTTGAATAAAATTTCAGGGAAAAAAGCGGGCGGCGGTTCAAAGTCAACGCAAAGTTCATCGAAAACCGGTTCGTCCCAATCCGGCAATACCGGAAAATCCTAATTCTTTTAGGAAAAGCGTAGGGAAATGAACCCTAAAGACCTTGAAATTTTATTTGATAAATTAAAAAAAGATTTTGATCAAGCAGTTGATAATCTCGATAAGGGGCTCGAGATTATTTTCAACCAACCGAATCCTGATGTCGGAGTAACACCCAAAAACACGGTGTATAAAGAACGGCGGTTAAAAGTATACAGATATAAAAAAATTAGGAAAAAAGCTACAAGACCGCCTCTCTTAATTATTAATTCATTAATAAACGGATATTATATTTTAGATCTACTACCTGATTTTTCGTTAGTGGATTATCTCGTTACTAACGGTGTGGATATATACACGACTCACTGGGGTAGCCCTGAAACCGGCGAAAAAAACATAAGTTTTGACTATCACATTACAGGCTATTTGCATAACGTAATTGAAGAAATTAAACAGGATGCGGGTGTTGATAAAGTAAATATTTTGGGCTACTGTATGGGCGGAAACTTAGGCATGATATACGCTTGTCTGTTTCCTGAAAACGTTAACGCTTTCATTTCCCTTGCTGCGCCGGTAGATTTTTCCAAAGGCGGAGTCCTTGCAACCTGGGCAAATTCCGGTATTGTTGATATTGAAGAATTCATTGATTCTTTTGGAAATCTTCCTACTCATATAATGGATATGGTTTTTCCATGGATAAAACCATCAGAACGCATGAAAGCTACGGGGTTTTTATTTAAAAACCCTAATAATACTTTTTATTCAAACTTATATAAAGCCATTATGCAATGGAGGGATGACAATTCTCCGCTACCTGGAAATTTTACAAAAAAATACATTAAAGATTTATATCAGGAAAACAAATTATATAAGGGAGAATTAAAAATTGACGGAAAAAAAGTTAATTTAAAAAACATAACCTGCCCTGTTCTAAACATCATTGCAACGAATGACTACATAACTCCCCCCGAAAGCGCAAGGCCATTGCTTGATTTGGTAAAAAGCAGTGATAAGGAAATCCTCGTTATAAACGGTGGCCATCTGGATATAATATTAAACATTATGGCTAGAAAACCCGCCTGGGATAAAATTCTAAAATGGATAAAAAAACATTCTGAATAACGAATAAATTTTTATAAATAAAAAACGCCCGCGTTATTTTACGCGGGCGTTTTAATGTATGTTATAGGAGTTTATATTTTAGTTTGCAAGAAACGCTTTTAAGGATTCACTTCTTGACGGATGACTTAACCTTCGAAGAGCTTTTTTCTCAATTTGCCTAATTCTCTCTTTTGTCAGATTAAACTTTTTACCGATTTCTTTTAAAGACATTGGCTCATTACCATCTAGACCGTAACGATATTTGATAACCATTTGCTCTTTTTCCGTTAAAGTTTCAAGTGATTTATGAATTGCTTCACGCAACGAATTATCAATTTGAACTTCTTCTGGTTGCCTGAAACTTGTGTCTTTAATCATTTCGCTTAAATAACGCTCTTTTTTATCAAACTTAATAGGCGCATCAAAAGAAACGTATTCCCTTGAAGCGTTAATAATATTTTTAACGCTTGCCTGATCAATATCAAGTGCGTCAGCAATTTGTTCGTTTGAAACTTCACCGCTTTGAAGCATATCTTTTTCTTTTTTATACTTTTCAATCTGCATAAGCTGATTTGCTCTATTTAATGGCAAACGAATTAAACGCGTTTTCTCTGACAATGCTTTTAATATGGATTGTTTAATCCACCAAACAGCGTAAGAAATAAAATGGTATCCGCGTTTATAATCAAATTTGTCAGCCGCAGTAATTAACCCCATATTTCCTTCGTTAATAAGGTCAATTAAAGGCAATCCGCGTTTTTGATATTTTTTTGCAATATTCACAACGAATCTTAAATTCGCCTTAATTAATTTTTCCCGCGATTCTCTGTCGCCTTCGAATGCTTTTTTCGCAAGGTATTCTTCTTCTTCACGGGTGAGTAAATTAATTTTATCTATCTCCATTAAATACTGTGCAAGAGGACCTTCGTAAACAATATCTTTAATTCTGTTCTTTACTTTTACTTTTTCCGGTTCTTTTGCTTTACTAATTTTTGTCTTATTAAGCATTTTTTTGCTCCTTATTTTAAAACTATTAATTTTTCCAATTTACTTTGTGTGCATTATACAAGCAATTTATATGCCAACCTAGCAAACCAAGCAAATTTAATTTGCCCTTCTAATTGCTTATATAAAAACAAATTATAAAATTCAATTAATATGGGATTCTTCGTTTTTATGACTTCGATCATTTTTATGACATTTTGTCAGATGTAACTCAAAACATGTCATACTTTTATATTTTTGTCATATTTTTACAATACTTACTTAATCCCGTAATATTAGTTTAATTTATTAAAAAGCATAAATCAATGATTATTCAATTGAATTATATGCAAATTTTATACATTCCCATTCTGATAAGTGTTTTCTTTTACCCATTTAAATAACTCATAAACCTGTTTTCTATCTATCCAGTGTTCAACATGAGGAAAACCTTTAATTATTACGTTGGAAAACTTTTTAGACTTAAGATGCTTATAAGAAGCAACTGTTGAGCCAAGCCAGTTTCCGTCCTTATGCCCAGAACTTAAAAATACAGGTATATTTCTATCAACGTTGTCATCAATATTATTCCAAACCAAACGGCAACCGCCGGCAAAGGCAAAAACACCTTTCACTTTTATTTGCTCGGATAATACAAGTTTTAAAGCCACTTCAGCGCCGTTAGAAAATCCGCCGAAATAAACCGGGCTTAAAGGGTTAATCCTGTAATCACGTTTCACTTTTCTTAGAACATGTTTAATAAAACTTTCGTCTTTTTTTCGCCAACGCGGATATGAAGATACCGGCATTGTAGGCGCAACGAAAATTACGTTATCATGTTTTAATACGCTTCTAAAAATTCTTGAAAAAACATATCCGTGATCAGAGTTATTAAATACCCCGCCGTGTAATAATATTATAATAGGTGTCTTTAGTTTGCTCGAGATTTTTTCAGGCAAACTTATCCAATACGTTCCTTTATCAACTTTATCCTTATAATAAAGTTTACTAAACTCTTTAACTATCTCTTTATTTTCAACTCTTTTATTTTTAAAAATCTGGCCGCTTATTGCGTTGTTAAGAATTAAAAAACCTGATAATAAAAACAACGACAAAAAGAATATTAAATATTTTTTCAATTTCATTTTTAATACCTTAATAAATAACGTTTTAATTATATCGTTACAGTGTACTAAGAAATTAAGCAAAATTTATGCCATACAGAGAAAAACAACGAAATATATACTAATTGATTACTGTGCAATCAATTAAGTCGGCTTAAAAGTATTTTATTATTTACGTTTTATTTTTTTAACAATTATAAATTGCCCCATAATGACACATAGATAAAAAAAAATGAGTCAAAAAGATTTTACAGCCCGGATAAAAATCCGGGCATTAAATTTATAAACCTTTGAAGATTTCCATTTCTTTTATTCTGGATTCGGGTACGGTTTTTAACGTTCCTAAGGCATGCTCAAGCGGGACCGGCACTATTTCCGTTCCGCGTAAAGCGGTTAAATACCCGAATTGTTTATTTTCTATAAGTTCTATTGCTTTTACACCCATTCTTAGCGTTATGACTCTATCAAATGCGCAAGCACGGCCGCCCCTTTGTAAATGTCCCAAAACAACGTGACGCGACTCTATTCCGGTTCGTTCGCCTAAAATTTTTGCAAGTTGTTTTCCGATTCCGCCTAAACGAACGTGTCCAAACTCATCAGTTTCGGCATCCTGTAAAACGAGGCCTTCTGCTTCAGCGTTTTCAAGCATTGCGCCTTCGGAAACTGCAATCATGTGATATTTTTTCCCTTTTTTTTGACGTTCTTTTATAACAGAAACAACGTCTTTAATAGTAAAAGTTTTTTCAGGAAGAAGGATTACGTTTGCCCCACCTGCCATTCCTCCTTCTAAAGTCATCCATCCGGCGTGTCTGCCCATAACTTCTACAACCATAATTCTATGATGACTTCTTGCCGTTGTATGCAAAGTATCGAAATATTCCATAACGAGTTGAATTGCAGAGTTATAACCGAAAGTAAAATCCGTTGCATTCACGTCATTGTCAATTGTTTTAGGGCATCCTACCATTGGAAACCCTTGGTCCGTAAAACGCTTACAAACGCCTAGTGTGTCTTCCCCACCCGTTGCTATTAAAGCGTCAAGGCCCATTTCTTTAAAACTTTTTTTAGCCTTATCAGCAAGTTTAGGATTTTTAAATAAGTTAGTCCTTGATGTTCCTAAAATAGTGCCTCCAATTCTGTGAATATCTTCAACGTCATCTAAACAGAGCTCAATTTCTAATTTTTCAAGTAGCCCTTTCCAGCCGTCCTGCAAACCCACTATTTTCCAGCCGCGCTTTATTCCTGCCGTAACCGCTCCCCTTATGATACCGTTCAATCCGGGACAATCACCCCCGCCGGTTAAAATACCTACTTTCATTTATACCTCCAAAAAAATATTATTCATAAATCCATTCATAAAAATATATTCAATACAGATAGAATGCAAAAAAAATAATCCGCACAAGAATAAATTTTAAGTGTGAATAATTGCAGGAAAGAAAAATTACCCCAATATTTATTAATATCTAAAATTGCTAAGCTGAATTCCCGTTGTTTTGTGAAGATAATATATTCCAAAAGAAATAAAGACTGCGATATTATTTAAATTCCCATCGTTTTTTAATGTATTTAAAAACCCTGCAACTAAGGTAAGCTCTAATGAAACGACAATATTTTGCGATACTGCCCAGTAATTAAAACTCATTTTAATAATCGCACTTATGTCTATTTTATTCATATTATACATAACATTAATGCCGTCAATTTCCGCATAAGGTAAATACGAAATCCCGATACCCACCCCCGCGGCAAGGAGTTTGCCAAAAAGCCAGTATTTGCCTATCATGTTTAAATCAATGTAATGCATATTTAAACTATGGCTGTCTCCGTTAATATCGTGGACACGTTCACCTGCCCTTCTATATAATAATTCGTACTCCATTCCCCAGTTATCCCGTATAATAAAATTTGCAGCGAAACCGGCATTAAAAACGAATTTACCCCGTTTATCCTGTTTCGTTATTCCCATTGAAAAATCATTTGGCGATATTTCGTTTAATCCTATTTCAAGCATAGAACCACCATATCCCAATGCTCCCTTGGGACCGTAGTATATATCCCATTTTGAAGTATCTACTGCAAAAAGATTTGAAGATATACAAATGCTTAAAATAAAAAAGATTATAAATAAAGTTGTTTTTAAATAAATTTTCATATCCGCACCGGAAATAAAATATAATACGAATGAATAAATCAAACTAATGATTTTAATCTTACAATATATTAAAAAAATTTTCAAGAAAATCATTTATTTGTTTAAGCAAAACGCGTTTTGTACAGATTTTTGTTGATTTATTGTACCGGTTTATGTTAGATTTTATTTTCTAGATGAATAATAATTTTTAAGCAATGATTTCGAAAACAATTATGTTAAATAGAAAAAATTATAATGCCAATATATACTTTGTCGGATTAATTTTGATAATGTTTGTTATGGAAAATTTTTTCCGGCAATTTTTTATCAAAGAATTAACATTAACGTATAATGCTTTCCCGAAAATATGGCAATTTTTTACTTACGCTTTTTATACCGGACTTGATATAACGAAAGCGGGATTTAGTCAGCTAAATATACTGTGGTTTATTTTTCACGTTTTAATTGCTTTTTGGTTTGGGAGAATGTTAGAGGCATATTTAGGTACATACAGATATATCATATTTTTAGTGTTAACCTTATTAGGAGAATCCCTCGTTGTTTACGCATACAGAGATTATATTTTAATAACCGGGGGAACGTATTCAAGAGGCATTTTTGACCTTGCAATAATGATGATGTTCGGATTGACTTTTCCTAGAGAAGAAATCTACGTATTTTTCATTATCAGGGTAAGGGTTCTGATTCTTGCAATAATTTATTATCTTTGGTATTTGTTCGGGGTATTCCAAATCTGGAATAGAAGTTTTTTTGAAATTGTAGTTATCCTGTCAATATTTTTAGGAAGTTCCCTTGGAATTATTGTTTTCAAAATTGCAGGAAACGTTTTAAAAGGCGTTAAAACGGGAACAAATAAACTTGTTAACAACATAAAAGAGAAAAAAAACATAACCCGGTCAGAAGAAGAATACGATTTATTTTTGCGTATTAAACAAAAGCTTGAGTACGGCAAGATTTTAAGCTCAAGAGAAAGAAAATACCTTGAATCATTAAAAAAAACAGAACCGGAAGGCAATTTATGCATGGAAGAAGATTTTGAACCGGAAACAGAGCTTTGTAAAAACTGCGCAAATTACGGTTTATGCATAAAACGTTTTCTTGACAACCACATTATTAAATAATAACCATATTAACGCGAAATTCGATTTAACTTTATTTTAATAAACTAATCTTTTCTATTTTATTAAGTGGCTGCTTTGTCCTATATCGCCTCTGTAATTGATAATATTATACTAATTTGCGTTAAAATATAAAAACTTATTCTATTTTATTCCTTTTGATTTTGATAAAGTAGGGCTTGAAGAAAGGCAAATCCCCCTTCGACTAAATAGGGACTTGCAGAAAAGAGAAAACGAACACATTGTAGAGGCGACAATGGCCATTGTCGCCTCTATTGGCAGGTAACGTACCTGCCCCTACGGCTAGCTATCTTAAATTCATAATCACAACGTATAAAAAAATACCTCCCTCTTTACTTAAAGGGGGCAGAAGAAGAACGATATTTGAGGTATACTAATAATACTTTAAATTTTATGCAACCGACACTTTAAAGTGTCGGTTGAAAAGCAATTACAATATACAATACTTTGATTTTAAAATCACTTTAGTATAAAACGCAGGGGGATTTCCTATCTTTCGGATATTTAAATAATGTAATTAAACGCGTTTTTCCCTCTTAAAATGAAAAAAGAAAAGTAAAGCGCTATAAGTAACGTGGTTTCCGATGATAGCGAGTACACAGGGAATAGTAGAAGCATGTCCGAAATTTATAAGCGCAACGATTAAAGCAAGCTGAGTATTTTTTGAAGCGCTAATTACAGTAATTGTTTCTACACCGGTTTTAAAAAACGCTTTTCCTGCGATATAAGCAAAAAAGGCTTGAACAAAATATTGCGCAAGAACGGCTAAAAATAAAAACGACATTTTATAATTAATGCTAATGCTCTCACTTGCGCTTGCAACGGCAACGTAAATTAATATAAAAAGAAAACTTATACTAAATAAAAAAGAATATTTTCGAACACTTTTTAAATATTTTTGACTTACAAATTTATGCACGATTTTTGATGTTGCCCATGGAACTAAAATCAAATAGCAAAGTTTTAAAATCAATCCGGGCACATCGAATTCTATTTTCGTTTTGAAAAACAAATACGTAATAACGGGAACGGTTACAACAGCGGCTAACGTAAAAACGAATAAATTAGAAATAACGAGTTTTTTATCGCCATTTTTCAACAAATCAATCAGTCCCGTCATGGAAAAACCGGTAGGAGCAATTGCAATTAAGAACAACCCCACTCTATAATCAAAACGGAAAAAACTTTTAAAAACGAAAAAGGAAAAAAAAGGCATTAAAATTAATGATATTATACCGTACGCTATTATTTCAGTGCGTTTTAAATCGGAAATCTTAAAATCTTCTTTCAGAAAACCAATAAATAGAATAAAAGCCAAAAGGTAAGGTATTAACCATTTAAGTTCTTTCCCCTGAGGAAAAATAAACCCTAAAATTATACTTATAAATATAACCGGATAAGAAATTAGACGAGTCAAACTTCAACTCCAAGTAAACGAAGGATTTCTTGGTGAGAATTTACAACGTAATCTGCGCCTGCATTGTATAATGTCTTTTCGTTTAACGTCGTTGTTATTGCGCATGTATAAACACCTGCGCCTTTTGCGCTTTTTATTCCATATGGAGCGTTTTCAATACATACGCATTCACCGGGAGATAATTTAAGCATTTCATACGCTTTGATAAACGACATGGGGTGCGGTTTTCCTTTAGTAACCATATCGCTATTAACAACCGCATTAAAATATTTTGCAAGTTGAAAATCGTTCAAAACTCTGTTTACATTATACTTTGTACTGCCTGAAACAATAGCAAGTTTATATTTTTCTTTAAGTTTTTCCAAAACAGTATAAATTTCTTTAAACGGTAAAGGATTATAATTATTCCAGTAATGAGAAATTTTTTCGTCAAGTACGTTTTGCATACTTTCATTGCTAATTTGCAAACCGTTTATTTGATATATCTCATGAATTAACCGGGCAGGCTTAATCCCCTCTCTTTTGTAAATTTCGCTTTGCCTTATATTAATTCCTTTTTGCTTAAAAATATGCACCCAGCATTTTGCATGGTGTTTCATTGAGTCTATTATAACACCGTCCATATCAAATAGTATTGCTTTTACGTTTTTTATATCAGGTTTCATAAAAATCCTTTCTATTTTTTCGTTTATATTGTAAAATATATTAAAGAATAATTGCATCTAATTTTTACGTATATAAAAATTAGACTGTTGACATTTTATGTCTATTTTAATATAACTTTAATTGTTTTTATGGATAAACAAAAATTAACAACTCTTGAACTTATATCTGGTATTATTGCAAACTCGCATAATTTAAATGAAACGTTAAAAAGTATTGTGCGTTTGGTTAAATCCAGAATTAAAAGTGAAGTTTGCTCAATTTACCTGCTTGATGAATATGAGGATTTACTTGTATTAAAAGCAACAGTGGGGCTTAATCAGGACGCTGTTGATAAAGTAAAACTTCCCGTTGATAAGGGGCTTGTCGGGGAAGTGTTACGCACTAAAGTAACGCTAAGCGCGCCTGTGGCTGCTGACCATCAGGCTTTTGAATATATTCCCGAAACAGGCGAAAAAAAGTTTACATCTTTTCTCGGTGTGCCTCTATTCGACAGGGGTAAAGTCATTGGTGTTTTAACCGTACAGACTAAAAAGAAATACGATTTTACCGAGCAGGAAATAAAACTCATTAATACTATTGCAGGTCAAATTTCTCTGGTAATTGTTAACGCGAAATTACTAGAATTTATTAATTCTCAAAAAGAAGAATTGCAGCAGGAAAAAAAAGCAATTGACGAATTAAAACGCAAAAAAAAGACTCAAGACAGGGAAAACATTCGCTTAATCGGGGTGCCTGCGTCTAAGGGTGTTTCCGTTGGCCGTGCGCATTTTTTAAAAGCAAAAGTAGATATTGATTCTGTTACAGATGACAAATCCCATGACCCGAAAGTAGAATGGGAAAAATATCTTGACGCCATTGACAAGTCTAAACTTCAGCTTGTTCAGCTTGAACTGGATATTTCTAAAGTTTTATCCGAAGAAGAGGGCAAAATTTTCCATACCCATCTAATGATACTTGAAGACACATCTTTTCACAATAAAATCCATGCCGAAGTTGACGATGGCTGGAAAGCCGAAACAGCTGTTAGAAAAATCATTCACGAATATATTAACGCTTTCAAACAAATTGAAGATGAATATTTAAGAGAACGTTTAAATGACATACGCGATGTGGGAAATCGCCTTTTATCTAATATTCTTAACAAATCAACAGGCGGGTATGAAATTCCCGATAAAAGCATCATCATTGCAAGGAGTTTAACTGCAACGGATATTGCGACCCTTGATGTAAAAAACGTAAAGGGCATTTTGTTAGAAAAAGGCGGAGCTATATCCCATACAACAATTCTTGCAAAATCATTCGGCATTCCCGTTGTAGCCGGGATTTCAAATATATTTTACATTGCCAGAGAAAAGGATAAAATTGCGATAGACGGCAATTCGGGCAATGTTTATATAAACCCGGATAAAAAAATACTTGATGAATATAAACGCCTTGAAAAAGAATTTGACCAGATTGCGGATATATTTGAAACGAAAAAGGATGAAAAAGCCACCACCAAAGACGGCAGGGAATTAATCATAGGGGCAAACGTTGGTCTGTTATCCGAACTTGAACTAGCAAAAGAATACGGAGCAGAGGAAATCGGGCTTTACCGTTCAGAGTTTTCTTTTTCAATTCGTGATAATTTTCCCACAGAAGACGAGCAATGCCGCTATTATAAAAGCATAATAACCAAATTCGACAAAGGAGCAGTTACTTTCCGTATTTTAGACATAGGCGGAGACAAACACCTTCCTTATTTTAAAATCCCTAATGAAGAAAACCCGTTTCTTGGTTATAAATCAGTGCGTATTTTATTTAACGAAATTGAAATCTTTAAAGCGCAAATAAAAGCAATTTTAAGAGCAAGCACGCAGGGCAAAGTAAAAATAATGTTTCCCATGATAACAAATCTTGAAGAAATTATTCACATAAAACGTATTTATGAACAATGCAAACTGGAACTACATAAAGACGGATATGAATTTAACGAAAATATTGAGCTCGGTGTAATGATAGAAGTTCCTTCTGCCGCTATAATATGTGATATGATTGCACAATACGTTGACTTTTTTTCAATAGGCACAAACGATTTAATCCAATATTTATTAGCCGTTGACCGTAACAACCGTATTGTAGCTAAAATGTACCGCCCTCTGCATCCGGCAGTATTAAAAACCATAAAGCAAATAATTGACGTAGGACACGACGCGGGTATTTGGGTATCCATGTGCGGCGAAATGGCAGGGAATTATTTATATACACCTATGTTAACGGGAATGGGTCTTGATAAATTTCACATGTCTCCGTCCAATATCCCAATGGTCAAATTAACCATGCTTGAAACGCATTATGAAAAAGCAAAACCCCTGGCAGACGAAATACTTACCATGAAAAGGCCAAAATATATTAGAAAACTCATTATTGAAAACCACCCCCTTGATGTTGATGAATTAAGCTTCCACGTTGTATCCGAATGATTACTCTTAATATAATCCACAGTTATTCAAAAGCCCTGATTACAATCAATACGTTTTTAGTTTGATTTCACCGTTAGTTATTTCAATGTAATCGGATTCATCATTAACGAAACAACCGGAATTATAATATTGCTCACTGCTTTCCGGTGTGTGTGAATGGCCTACAATTAGGGATTTATATTCAGGATGCTTTTCTAAATACGCTTTTGCTTTTTCCCGCATCTTGCCTTTTCGAATTTTTTTTCTGTCATATCCAAAAATTTTTTTTAAAATATCATTAACGTTCATTCTAAAAACGCGTTCCGTTAATGCAACTGACAAATTTAAAAAGTGATAAAAAAACGGAAAATAGCTAGTGTGTTCTCCGAAAGTATCACCATGAAAAATTATTATATCATTGTTCACAACTTTGCTTGTAAGTTCACTGTCTTCATCGTGGTTTCCCCGAAGCTTTATTAATCTATCATTTTTATCCAGTTCTTCTAAAATACGGAATATTTCATCGTTGGTTTTTTTTACCCGTGCCTTGCGGTGTTTGGAATATTCAAAAAAATCTCCGTTTAAAATCAAGACTGCATTAGTATTATCTAATACGTCTTGTAAAAACGGCACGAGTTTAGTGTAATTACATGCATCCATGCAGGTATGGCATCCTACATGCGCATCGCTTATAACAAAGTAATCAGCATCACTGTTTAATTTACCCATTTACTTTTCCAAAACCACCATTGCAATTGCATATTCTTTAGTGTGGGACATGGAAAGGTGAATTTCCTTTATCCCGTTGTCTGTGAAATACGGTATCTCGCGTTTTAACCTGATTGACGGCTTGCCCTTTTCGTCAATATCAACGTTTATGTATTTTAGGTTTATATGCTTGATTACTCCCGTGCCTAAAGCTTTGACGAAAGCTTCTTTTGCCGCAAACCTTGCCGCCAAAGAACTCATTGCGCTTTTTTCGTTGCTTTTTGTCAATGCATAATCAATTTCCTTACGGGAAAAAATTCTATCTAAAAATTTCTGACCGTATTTTTTGTATAACGACTTGATACGGTTTATCTCAACCATATCAACCCCCGTACCAAAAACCATTAACTTTTCCTGATGTAAATATTGTATATAAAAAATTTAAAAAAATCAAGCCCCTTAAAGTAATCGGGCGCAAGTATAATAATTTTACTGCAAAAAAAAGCAATTTAATACAAAAAAATAAAAATCAATGTATTAATAACAAAAAATACATAAACTCTTTTTAATATGCAAATTTTATTTCAAAACGGGTCGCAAGTTTGCAATTAACGTAAATTTAGATATAAATTATTATCCAAACATTTACCAGATTTTTCTTCTCATTATAGAAAACATTGTGAGGTGTAGCCTCTATTTTTTTGTTTCATTTCAAACTTACGCTTATTTTATTAAATAATATTAGAAAACATATTTTATATTTGAATTAGTAAGTAAATTTCGTTATAAAATATAATGTATAGGATACTATTTCACGTTATCTACGAATTTGTTATATGGCTAAATAATATTAACCAGGATTAATCAGTGAGCGGCAAATTAGAATCAGTACCGGACAGTCAATACATTAAGAACCTATATTTAAGAATAATTTTTGCGAATATAATTATTCAGTTTATTTTTTACAATATTAACTTATTCATTTCAAGTATTTTTGATTCATATACAAACTTAAATTTTGTAAGTAAATTCATTAAAAGTTATTTAAGTATTTCCGTTCCGCTTTATTTTATTTTCACAATTATTTTATCTTTAATAATTCTGAAAATTGTTTGGCCCCTTATTAAATACGTTAAAACGCATCAGGGTTATGATAAAGCAAGAATAGCAACCGTCCGCCTGCCGTGGATTTTAATTATAATCTATATAATTGCATGGACAATAGGGTCTATTACTTCATTAATTTTTAGCAGTGAAAATTATCCCCTTGCTTATTACGTTCTTGAAGGGTTTAGGGATGTTAGCACAGGGTTAATAGCCACGGTTTTTACAATATTCTATTTAAAAAATTCAATGATTGAAATAAAGCGAAAATTAAACATTAACACTATAAACAAAGGGGAATACGATAATTTTTATAAATATAAATCCTATTTTGTGGTCTTGCCGTTGCTTCTTTATTCCATATCAAATTTTTCCTATATTATGTATTATTTTAACTATAAAGGGCAAAATACTAATACAATATCCGAGTTATTAACAACGGTTTTAATTTTAAGTTCATACCTCATAATCATTTCTATAATACTAACAACTATTTCAAAAATCGAAGATAGAAAGCAAACAGAAATCGTTATAGATAAACTTGACGATTTAATAAATGAACGCGGAAGTCTGAAAGAAAAACTCGTTATTTTAAATTTCCACGATTTCGGAAGGGTTACGCAAAAAGTTAACGAGTTAACGGAAAAAATATCCAAGCAAAAGGATTTACTCGAGGATAAAGTAAAAGAGCGGACATCCGAATTAAAGCTTGCATATGAACAATTAAAAGAATTCGACCAGCTTAAAACAAATTTTTTCGCAAACGTATCTCATGAAATTAGAACGCCCCTAACATTAATTTTAACACCAATAGAATCAATCATTGACGGTGATTTTAAAGACGAGGTGGATATTAATTTTTTCATTAAGCTGTATAAAAACGCAACAAAATTATTAAATTTAATTAATGACCTTTTGGATTTTTCAAAAATTGAAGCGGGGAAAATCAAGCTAAAAATAACGGAAATTAATTTGCAAGACTTGATTCAAAGCCAGGTAGATTTGATGAAAAATCATTGTATGAGCAAAAACATCGAATTAAATTTTTTTACAGGGAATGAATATTTACCCGTATTTGCAGACAAATTAAAGCTTGAAAAGGTTTTCATCAATTTATTATCAAACGCTCTGAAATTTACCCCGCAAAAAGGTAACATAGAGATTAAAATTAAAAACAATAAAAAAAATTATTTAATCTCAGTTAAAGATAACGGCATCGGCATTCCTCAAAACAAAATACACAAAATATTTGATAGGTTTTGTCAAATTGAAAACGATTTACACGGTGATTTCACAGGAACGGGTTTAGGTCTTTCCATTATCAAGGAATTCATTGAAATGCACAACGGAAAAATAACTGTTTTTAGCAGAGATATTAAACACGCGCCGGAAAATCACGGCACAGAGTTTAAAATAACGCTTTTAAAAGGCAAGGAACACTTTAAAAATAAACAATTCGTTGAGTTTGCAGAAGAACAAGTATTTTTTAATAACAAAAAAATAGAAACTCCTAAGATTAATTCCCTTAATTATGAACAACCATTTAAGCAAGATAAAGAAAAATACGGTAAAAGTCTAGGTCATAAAATTTTAGTGGTTGAAGATAATGAAGATATGCGGGAATTAATTAATTTTTATCTGGAAAATGAGTACAAATTATCGTTTGCAGAAAACGGAAAAATAGGCATTGAAATCGCAAGAAAAATCCTTCCTGATTTAATTATAACGGATATAATGATGCCGGTGATGGACGGATTTGAGATGGCGGCAAGAATAAAACAAGATGATTTAACAAAAACCATTCCCGTTTTGATGTTGACTGCCAAAGCCAATATTGAAAACAAAGTACATGGATTTGAATACGGGGCGGATGATTATTTAACTAAACCCTTTAACTACAAAGAATTATATGCAAGAATAACGTCCTTATTAAAAATAAATCAGCTTCAAAAAAAATTAGAAAAAGCAAATATAAATTTACACGATAAAGTTGAAGAATTGCTTGAAAAGGAACGAATAATTAATAACGACCTTTTAATCGCAAAAACAATCCAGCAAAATATATTGTCTCAAGGCATAGATGAAAACGAAAGAATCAGTACTGTAATAAAATATTTGCCTCAATACGAAGTTGGCGGTGATTTTTATAATATTTTTGAATTACGAAAAAACGTATTTCGCTTTTTCATTGCAGACGCTACGGGGCACGGTATTCCTGCCGCATTAACAACCATGCTCATTAAAAGTGAATACGAAAAAATGAAAGTATTTGAACTTGAACCCGGCATTATTTTAACATTATTGAACGAAACATTTGTTCAGCAGTATTACAATATTAGTCTGTTTTTTTCCTGTTTTATTATGGATATTGACCTTGAAAACAATTCTTGCAGTTACGCTTCTGCCGGACATCCTGAAATGTATTTAAAAAACCACAATGAAATTATTTCCCTTTATAGTTCTGGCGGATTAATCGGCATCAAAAAAGAACCTACTTATCAAACAGCAGATATTAATATTAAAAAAGGAAATACAATATACCTTTTTACCGATGGAATTATTGAACAAACTGATAATAATAATAAAGAATTCGGCGAAATAAACATTAAAAATATTATTCAAAAAGCAAACGCAAATATAAACTCTACGGTGGAAAAAATTGTAAATTCGCTATTAAACCATGCCCAGGATGAAAAACTTTCTGACGATATTATGCTAATCGGAGTAGAAATATTATGATATGGAAAAATATTTAATCCTGCTTTTCATTGATTATCTCTGAAACAGTAACAAAGCGATAGCCCTTCTGCTCCATTTCTTTAACAAAATCAGGAAGAATGTAGATCAATTTATCAACTTTTCTATTCGTTCCTAGATGCATTAATATTATCGAACCGTTCATTCCATAACGCGTATTTTTTTCATAGCTAATCAGCATTTCAAAAGCTTGTTTTCCGGTCATAAAAAGTGGGTTAGGAACGAGATTGCCATTTCTGCGGACAAGGCGTTTGGAAATATAATCCGGTATATCAAGTGAACGCCGGCCATTGTTTGACCAAAAAATATGTTTTTCATAACCGAACCTTGCGGCAATTTTCAACACCGTATTATTTATTGCACCATAAGGTGCACGCCATATTTTTGTTAATTTGCGGCCTGTTAAATTATAAAAACGGTCCTCAACCTGCATCATTTCTTTATGAAATCTTTCTAAGCTCAATGGTTCATCGGAAATATTTGTACGTCTTAATCGGTGTTTTAACGATTTAACTTTCAAAGAACGCACCAAATTGAAATGACTCCATGTGTGATTACCGAATTCTACTTGATTTCCAAGTTTTGCAAATTTTCTAATCCAATAAATATTTCGCCTTTTAAATAAAGAACCATATTTATAACTTGCGTTTTCATTTGATATAAAAATTGTAACTTTTATTCCCGTTTTTTTTATAAAATTATATAAAAACTCGCAATCCTCGCCCGAAGCTAGGTCAAATGTTAAAGAAATTTCCTTAAAACGAGTATTGCCGCGGATTATATTATACGCCTTAACGTTTTTTGTTTTATTTTTGATTTCCCTAAAATTTTCGGCGACAGGCTTTGATAAGTCTTTATCTTCAATATTTCTAAGTTTTTCTTTTAATATTTTCTGATATTTTTCTACCCTGCGAATTTGCTCTTCTTCTTCCTGTTTTATACGGTTAATTTCCATTTGCAAATCCGTTATTTTATAATTCATGCTGTCAATAAATCTTTCGTGGGACTTATTGCGGTAATATAAATAGGAAATAATGAAGCTTATTGCAATGACAACGAAAAGTATTAAAAAGAAAAAAACGCGTTTAAAATATTTTTTGGTTTTTTCTTTTGACACTATTTTTTCGTAATCTTTTTTGGAATAATCGGAAATGCTTTGTAAAACGTATTCATCAGGTACGTTGTCCGTATTTCCGTTTATTTTATTATTTGCCCTTTTCATGTAATCCGTATTGTTATTTTTATTCATATTATCAATAGAAAAATTTATTCTCTTTATTAATCGACTAAATACAACGGGTTAAGTTATTTTTTTTTTAAAAATCTAAATAAATTCAGTCGCTATTAATTGTTTTATGTATTTCCCCTAAATTAAATATAAAAATGTACCGGTACATAAAAACGGTGCAAACGGGATTCGTATCTTAACGTTATATTGCTTTAGACAATCCAAACCAAGAATATACAAGCCCTATAAAAGAAACAAACATAATAAAATAAAAACGCACTTGTATCACGTGTTATTATTCTTGTTATGAATGTTTCCAAAAAGACACAAAAAAACATCAGACAATATGCAAAAAATATGTATTCCGGATTTTAATATTGAACAAATGGCATTAATTTTTTCACCTCAACTAGTTATTTATCGACGGTAAATTAAGTTTATCAGAACCATCGCTCATACCCGGAATATTTACATCGCTTTTTTTACCGCCAAATGTTTTATTTCTATCTTCTTTAAGTATATCAATCTTATTAATCTCGGTTTGTTTTACCATGTCTTCCTTCCATTCCATATCATAGTCCGTAGGTTGAGTGCCAGATAAAAATAATTCCTCATAAGTTTCATCAGTAGATTTTTTATGAACAAGTTTCCCGCTTCGTTTAGTTACTTCAACTTTAACAATACCGCCGGGCATAGGCCACTCACGGTTTTTGTATTTCTCCGTTGCCTTTTTCATAAACTCCATCCAAACCGGAGCTGCAACTTTACCTCCATACTGCTCAGGCCCAAGGGAAATATTCGCTTTATCAAATCCCACCCACACGGCTGTAACAATATCCGGGGTAAAACCAACGAACCATGCATCTTTAGTAAACTGTGTCGTACCTGTTTTGCCGCCTGAAATCTTATGCCAGTTTGCCTCCTGGGCGGCTTCAGATCCGGTACCTTCCCTGACTACACCCCTCAACATATCAACGAGAATATAAGTCGGAGCTTCGGGCAGAATTTGTTTTCCGTTTTCAGGGTCGTTAGCGGTTTCCTCTTCAAAATTTCTAAAAATTTTCCCGTTCCTGTCGGTTATACGTAAAATTGAAATAGGTTTAACGCGTTTGCCTAAAGTAGCAAAAACGGCAAAACCTTTTGCCATTTCAAAAGGCGAAATCTCGTTAGTTCCAAGTCCGATACTTAAATCATACCTAAATCTTTGCTCCGGATTTTCAATACCCATTATCAAAGTTGCCATTTTCATTATAGTTTCCGGGGTTAAATTTTCCACCAGTTTTACAGAAACAATATTAACGGAAAAACGAAGAGCGTCTCTAAGCCGGAGTTTACCTAAGTAATTACCGCCCGCATTTTCAGGCACCCATACTGCGCCTGTATGGTCCTTAAATATAATTGGTTCGTCTTTCACGGTTGATGCGGCAGTAAACCGTCTGCTTAATAACGCCGTTATATAAACATAAGGTTTAAATGCGCTACCGGGTTGCCTTCTTGTCTGGTATGCTCTGTTAAGCTGGTTATTCTGGGTAAAACCCGTTCCTCCGACCAGCGCCAAAACGTGTCCGTTATTAACGTTAATGCTCACAAGAGCGCCTTGAGTTTTAACCCCCTGCTCTTCGGATATTTTCATTGCCCTGATTTTTTGAAGCATTGCGTTTAATTTTTCAGCTCCTGCTAAATAGGAAATTAAATCCGTTGTATTTAAAATTTCATTCCGCATTTTATTAACGAACTTATTTATTGCCTGTTTTTCTCTGAAATTGAAGTTTGCCGCGCCCATACCCATTCCAATAAAATCAAGGTATTTGGTAAATTTATTTTTAATTCTACTATAAATCTCTGCGTTTTTTTTCTTATAATATCTGTTTTGTTTTTCGGTTCTCTTTTTAATTAATTCTAAAGCAAGTTTTTGAAGTTTTAAATCAAGGGTTGTATAAATTTTATATCCGCCTGTGTATAATTCCTGCCCCTGAAAAATTTGTAATAATTGTTGCCTAATGTATTCTGACCAATAAGGTGCAAGATCAATTCTGTCCTGCCATGCGCTTTTAAACGAATTCGATATTAATCGGCTTTCAAAATTGACCCAGAATTCTTCAAAAGAATCCTGTGCCTGCTTTTTCGTTATAAATCCGTTTTTTATCATTTTAGATAACACGATTTTTTGTTTACGTCTGGCATGATTAGGAAACCTGATAGGAGAATAATAAACTGGCGCTGAAGGCAAAGAAACCAATATTGCAGATTCCGCCGGGCTAATCTCCCGCACACTTTTACCAAAATAATACTGACACGCTGCCTCTGCCCCGTAAGTATTATGTCCGAAATATATCTGGTTTAAATATTTTTCCAGTATTTCTTCTTTAGTAAACTTTTTTTCGATTTGCAATGTATACCAAAGTTCTGTAAATTTTCGTAAAAAAGTACGCTGCCCTGTAGTAAAAAGGCGTTTTGCCAGTTGCTGTGTTAATGTACTTCCTCCCTGTACAATACGCCCTGCAAGTATATTTTTTATCATAGCGCGTATAACGCCCCATGGGTCAATTCCGTTATGATTATAAAAGCTCTGGTCTTCAGTGGAAATTAAAGCTTTAATCAAATGTTTGGGGAATTCTTTATAAGGCACAATAGTTCTTTTGTAGAGAAAAAACTCGGTGATTTTTTTCCCGTTTCTATCATAAACTTCCGTGGGTAACTCATAAACCGAATAATCGTCAAGCGCTCTTATATCCTTTAAATTTTTAAACTCATAAGACATCAAACCGACTACAACGCCGGAGCCAACGAAAATTAGAAATAAAAGAACAATAACGCATTGTTCGATTCTTCTAATTGTTATTCCTTTTTTTATTTTTATAAAAAATGATTTTATACCTAATAAAAAATTATGAAAACTCTCTGAAATGAGAATTAAAAATTCCAGTAAACTTTGCATATAATTTACAATATCTCCGTATATTTTTTTCTATTGAAATTTAATAAAAACGTTATTCTTAGCATAGTGTTATTAGTAAAGTAACGCACATTTTGTTCTGTTAACTAATAAAACGGATAAAAATATACTTTGGAACTTGATTTTTACTTTTATCAAAAATATTTTTAATATAGAAAAAAATGTATTATGTTAACAAATAAATCTGCCGAATTTTTTAAAAACATGACTTTAGGTTAAAATTATGAAAAAACTAACAATATTATTCATTTCTCTTATTTTTATTTTTTCTTCCACGGTTTTCTCAAAACGAGGAAATAAAAAAGGAAGTTCAATACAAGCGCGTCTTGTAGCACAAATCTATAATATTTATAAAACCCAATCATACCGTAAAGCGCTTAAAATAACTACGGGTTCGATGAAAAAGCGGTTTAAAAAACTTTATGATTATTTAAGAATGCATCAATACAGGATTCCTACCCGTCTAAAAAAACTTAGCGCTATGCTTCACGATTACCGTTTCGTCGGGCAATACGACCAAACCTTAAAAGGGAAAAAATATTCCTTGATTGACTGTATCTGGGTTTTGAAATATAGAGACAATTCAAAGTACGGCAGCGGAATGACTAAAACGAAAATCGTTGTAAGGGCTTATCTCGTTAAAAAAGTAAAAGGAAGATGGAAAGTTTCTTCCGAAAAATTTATTACCGAGCATATTCTCAGGGACGAAGAGTTTAAACATAACAAGATGATTGAGCGCAGTATAAAAAAACAACGTATCAAAAGAATGAGACGAAAAAGATATGGCGGGGCACGACAATACCGCAGAAGGCGTTATTACAGAAGAAATGGATAGATTATTGATTCATTTGGCTCTAGCAAGTTACAAAAAGGCCATATCGTCCAATGTTACCTCTATTCAAATATGCCCATGATTAAAACTTTCAAGCTTAATCTTACCGGATGATTTTGCTAATTTACATTACTAAAATATTAAAATCCTTAACTTATTCAAGTAATAAAGCCTTTTATAAAAATTGAATTTTTAACCATTTCTATCTTTACGCTAATACAACCCTCCTTTAAACTATGGAATATATCTTAAAAAAACATAAAGATAAATGCCCGTAGAAAAGGCAAATCTGCGTTTTTTATGAAAAATATTTTTACTAAGAATGAAAGGACTGTGGTATTGTATGCAATTTATACACATCTTTCAAGTATCCAGTCTGCGATGTTAAAAACGCTTTGCTTTTCTAAAAACAAATCCGATATGTTTGAATGTAAAAAATCATCAAGTAATTCCAAATCAAATAATTCGTCGTTGTTTATTCTGTTTGAAAAGTTAACCGAATGTTTATAGTTGACAACGGGATCGTTTTTCCCATGAATCAAAAGTGTTTGAATTTTCTCATTCCCTGTAACAAAGTTAATTGGGTTGGCTTTGTCAAAATTTTTCAGACTGCCCAGTACTTTAAGAATTTTTTCCCTTTCATAGCGCTGAAAGATTAAATTTAAATCAAGGGGACCCGAAATGCTTATAAAATTTTTAATTTTACTGCAAGGTATACCGTATTTTTTTCGTTTATTTTTTTTATACGTTAATAACGCTCCTAAATGGGCACCGGATGATTGTCCCGCTATAACAATTTTATCCTTGGGAAAATTAAATTTCTTATAATTCAAAAAAGTTTCCAAACCTTGAAAAACGTCATTTTCCATTGTAGGATAAACGTAATATGGGGCTTTTCTGTAAGAGGGCATAACGCATGGAATACCGTAAGAAGCAAAGTAATAACCGATAAAAGCAAAATCTTCAGGATTACCGTATTGCCAGCCCCCGCCATGAATAAAATAAACCGTAAAATTTGCAATTTTATTTCTTTGGGGAAGGAATAAAACCAGATAACGGTTTTCACTTTCATTAATATTTAAATACAGCTTTTTTGCAAAATCTCTATTTTTAACGGTGTAATAAACCGCTTTTGCTCCCATAGTTATTAACGATAAATATTCGGTAAGTCGCTCTTTTGTAAAATACTCTACGATATCATTCCTTTGAATAATATTTTCTATTTTCCGTTTAAATATGCTTTCCATAACATTAAGTATAGGATAAATTATTGGAGTTTTCAAATAGTGAGTAGTATTTACCGTGTTATTCCGTTTTATCTATTATAATAATAGCAACATCATCATTAAAATGCGTTTCTTCGGTATATGAAAAAATATCATTATATAACGCCTCAACTAATTTTTCCTGCCCAAAACTATGGTTTTTTTTAATAAAATCATAAAAACGTTTTTTACCGTAGATTTTTTCATAATCTCTAGTATGTTTTTGGGACGCTTCAATGAGTCCGTCTGTGTATAAAATAATCCTGTCGCCTTTTTCAAGGGTTACTTTTTCAACCTTAAATTCATAATTCCGATTAAAACCAATTACTGAACCATCAGCAACGAGTTCGGTTATTTGCCCTTGCCGTATTAATAAAATTGGAAGATGCCCTGCGTTTGCATAAGACATTTCACCAAAGCGTTTATTGATTACGCAATAAGCCCCTGAAAAATACATACCGTGCATATGATAGTTTAACGTTTCTCGAAGATAATCTAAAAAAACTCCCGGGTTTTTCTGAATAACTCTATTATATGACATACCGAGTTTAATCATTGATGTAATAAAAGCGGCGGGTACGCCGTGCCCTGACACATCGCAAATCAAAGTACCTAATAAATCTTCTGATATTTCAATAAAATCGTATAAATCTCCGCCTAATTTATCAAGCGGGTTGTACGACGTATATATTTCAAATCCCGAAAATTTCGGAGGATGAGCCGGTATTATACCTAATTGAATTTTACGGGCATAAGACAAATCTTTTTCTATAATTACGTTGCGTTTGGTCAATTCTTCCTTGGTTTTTTCAAGCTCGTTTATAGTATCCCGCAAATCTTTTGTGCGTTCTTTTACTTTTTCTTCAAGTGAGTTTCTTTCCTGTTCAAGTTCGTCGTAAAGCAAGGCGTTATGTATTGCTGTTCCGATTTGTTCTATAAAATATTCCATTCTGTTTATGTCGTCTTCGGTTAAATCCAATTTTTTGGTATGTGTGCTCATAAAAATTGCGCCGATTGCCTGGTCCTGTACAATAATCGGGTGAATTACGTTGCTTTTTATTTGCATTGCAATTGCAGCTTGTCTGTTTGCCGGATTTTCAATATCGTTATAATCCACTTCCGGGAAGTAAATAAAATCTTTGTTTAAGATTGATACGGCGATTGCCCCTCCCATTTTAATATTTAGAGGGAATTTTACGTTAAACAACCGTTGTTCGATTTCTTTTAAGTATTCGGGAAAACTTACTTTATAGAATTCGTAATATTTACGTTCTTTATCCACTAACATTATAACAACGCCTTCAACGTTAAATAAATTGCGTAATTCCGTTATTATCATTTCAAGGACTTCATCTTCTTTAAGCGAAGAATTTATTGCGGTAGTTACTTTTCTAATTCTAGTAAACTCATCGCTTACTTCTTTTTTTGCTTTTTCAAGTTCGGTTTCAAGATGTTTTACCTTTGATTCGAGTTCTTTAATTTGACTTTTTAGTTGTTTAATTTTTTGCTGCGGTTTTGATTCGGACAATAGTAAACCCTTTTTTGAAGCATTGATTTTTAATTATTCTAAAATATAACAACGGGAAAATCAATGTGCAATAGTATTAATTGTTTTGTTAGCTAATATTTTCTCATCTTTAAAATAAAAAATTGAAATTTTAAAATTCTATGTTATAATACAATGAAAAACGGAGAGTTTACATGGCAAATAAAACCATAAAACAAATCGTGCATTTTAACGCGGCACCGGATAAAGTTTATGAAATTTTACTAAACGGAAAAAAACAAAGCGAATTAACAGGCTATGAAGCGAAAATAAGCAAAGATGTGGGCGGTAAGCTTTCAATGTATGACGGCTATATAAACGGTGAAAACGTTGAACTCGTTCCCGGTAAAAAAATTGTGCAAACATGGCAGGTTTCGGGGTTGGCCGATGCAGAACCCTCGGAAACGATTTATGAATTAGCCGAAAAAAACGGAGGAACTGAACTTGTTTTTACTCAAACAAACATACCCGAAGAACACTATGATGAATTATTCGATGCATGGATGTATTTTTACTGGGCACCAATACAGGAAGAGTTGGAAGAATAAAATAAAGCAAACGTAACTGTTAATCATTTTGCTCTATTGTTATTTGCCCTGTTCTGTGTTTGATTATTTTATAAACAAGTCCTTTAACCGGAATTTTTAAAACAATCAATCTCTGCACTGTACGAACGCCTGGCAAGAATAATTCCTTTTGCTCTAAATTAGTCCAAATCTTTTGATTTTTTGCGTAATTATTAGGATCTAAGATATATATATCAAGGTTCGCTTTTGCCCGGTCTCTCTTTGCAAGCCTAAATTTTACGCCTAATACGCCTGCCCATAAAAATTTATGTTCAAAACCCAAAAACGAAATCCATTTTTTATAATAAAGCTGATAAGCAAAAATCCCTATCTGGTTACCTCTAACGCGGACTTTCTCATGCACCTTTTTAATGTCCCCGTCATCAAGTTCTTCAATTCGCATGGTAATAAAATCCGCAGCCGAGTTAATTATTTTTATCCTTCCTACTGTTTCTTCTTTAAAAAGTAAATAAAGACTCCTGTTTAGCATTATAAACATTGCAATGAAAGCAATTATTAATAAAACAAAAACCGAACCTATAATTTTTTTCAAACGCAAAAATAAAAAGAATATTATCGCTGATACGGCTAAAGTAATTAGCTGTGTATAATGAAATTTTGAATACCTGAAAAACAGAAAAAAAACAACAATATATAAAACAGCCAAACTTACTCTAATAAAACGCGTTTTAATAAATTTAACAACAGGGTTTGCCTGTTTTTCTCCTTGTTGATAATCTTGGCGGCGGGACGTTTCAAGCGAAGATTTTTGCTTTTTCTTTTTTTTAGATGCTAAAAGTGCAATGAAAAAACCAAGCCCGGTTGCTAAAAAGTGATTTAATAATCCGTAGAGTGAATAATCAAGCTTCATAGATTTACTGCAATTCCTTATTTAATATTTGCGACGATTTTTTCTGCCTTTAAAAGCCATTTTTCCCGTTTTTTATCTGTGGAATTATCAATAGAAGCAAAACTAAACCATTTTACTTTTTTTATTCCACAGAATTTAAGCGTTCCTTTTATTAACGTTCTTTTTATAGGGCTTTTTAAAAAACATGAGTAATAAAACTTAGGTGAACTCATTGTTGTGAAAACTGCTGCCCCTTTGAAGTGTTTTAAATACGGCTTTGGAAATATTTTTTCTTTTTTAAAAGCAAATAAAGGCAAAAACACTTTATCAATAAATCCCTTTAAAATTGCGGGCATTGTTGTCCACCAAATAGGGAAAACGAAAAATAAATATTCAGCATTTTTAATTCTATCCTGATATTGTTTTACTTTCGGGTCTTTTGATTCACCTTTTGAATAAACAGCAAGGGATTCTTTATCAAGCACAGGGTTAAAATTATCCTCGTTCAAATCCAAAATATCAATTTCGTTGTTATTTTCTTTTAAGCCCTTTTGAATTTTTTCCAATATTGCATTATTGAAACTTTTTTCGTAGGGATGGGCATATATTATCATTACTTTCACTTGCAACCTCCTAAGATTAAATATACCAAAAAATATCGAGTGAGCGGGCGAAATGAGCAAACCTTTCAATTTTTTTTATCCCTTGTTTTGTTAAACAGCATGAAAATACATTAATGCCTTTGCCGATTTTTGACATAGAGCGCATAAGCCCGATTGTAACGTCAAAACCCGTTATGTCTAATGTGGAAAAATCAATAACGTAACGTGACTGATCGCCTAAAATAGCAAGGGTTATATCAAAATTCGCTTTATATACATCTGGATTGCGCTCGTTAAAAGATAATAAAGCAAAGGATTTAAAATTTTTAATATCAAGAACGCCTTTACGTATAAACGTTATTTTTATTTTTTTTTTGCTTGCATAGTTTTCATAATCAAGAAAGTCCTGCGATTTTTTAAAAACTACGTTAAACGGAGCATAAGTCCCATTAGCAATGGATTTAAAGATTTCTTTTTTTAACGCATTATCTTTTTGCGCTTTGCTTTTTACATAATTTAGCAAGGTGTTATCAAAACTAAAAAGGCGTTTTAATATTTCGTCAAAATGTTCAAATTCAAACTCACCGTTATAAGCAAGGTATGAAATATGTTCAAGATAACGTCTTTCCTGTTTGGTGGGAAAACTTATTGAAACCTCATCCGGCGTAACGTTATTTGCCTTTAAGTAACCGTATGCGTGTTTTACCTTGTCTTTTTCTTCAGACAAAGACCATTCGATAATTTTTTCCGTTAACAGCCCGCTGCCCGGTTTGGAATACAAATTTTTATACAATTCGGGGAATAAATAATAGGGTGAAATTTCAATTAAGGTTAACAACGTATTAATTGAATAACCGTTAATTTCTGGCAACACCTGCGCTGATTTTATCGCAACTTCACGATTATTGGATAAAAGTCCGTATTTAAGAGCATTGAAAAATTGTTCATAATTCATTTTTCCCTTTTCAAATAAATCTTTAAAAACGGAAACAATCATGGACTGGTTTTCACTTTGTTTGGAAAGGGAATCCACAACGCTTTGTTCCAAATAAGAAATAAAGAAATCCATGCATTCAGGGAAAAAATCCGATAATTTTTTTATCCAATATTGCCTGTTTTCCTTAGAAAAATCATTTTTAAGCTCGCTTTTAGTAACGAGTTCGGTTTCATCCAAATTCAATTCAAGTTTCACCTTGTGCTTGTTGATTTCATTTAAACGTATTAAATCAAGATACAAATCCGGATTGTATGAAAAATCCTGTGTAGCTCTTTCAACTAATTCGCGTACGCGGATTAGCTCAAGTTCCTGTTTTGATAAACCGGATAAAAGTTTTTTTACAAGATATTCATGCGCTATTTCATAACAATCACCAACTTTTTTCAATATTCTCGATGTTACTAAAAAATTTATCTCGTGCAAGTTTTCTTTGTAATTACAAATACGCGTTCTTTCTCCTGTACTTGATATTCCTTTTTTTAAAACCCTTTTTTGCGTTTCTGTTAAATTTTCATATAATCTGTCATAAAAACCGTCTATTTTATTATAAACTTCTTGTGATGTTATTTCATTTATTTCATCTTCATTATTTTCATGGAAAAGTTCATACCCTACTGCCTGAACGTCGGCGAGTTCTATTTTTCCCGTTGCTTTTTCAAGCGTATCGATTACTGTTGTTGCGAAACCTTGTGAAATTTTGACTCCCGCGCTTTTAAAAATTTTAATAAAAACGTCAATTACATTGCTTCTTTCCATTTTATACAAATGAAAACCCGTTTCATCTGACAATAGAGAAAAATTATTTTTTGCCGAAAACTTAAAAAGCTCTCCTATACTTTCTTCACGAATTATTATTAATAGCTTAAAATCCCGGTTTTCTAAAAAATCATTGACAACGTATTTAACAAATTGAACGTTTGCCGCCGGGTCATAAAATATTTTTTCAAACTGGTCAAGTGCAATAACAGGGCGCTTCAATGACTTGGTCGTTTGAAGAAACTTTATATAATCCGCATTTTTTAATCCGGTTCTTTTTTCAAGATAATCATGCGTATAGTCTTCAATGTATACATCCGGCTCAAGCCCTGCTTTGCAAATTGAAGATTTTCCCGCGCCGGAAGGGCCATAAAAAATAACAATATTGTTTGCAAGTTTTTTTTCAAGCTGGGAAATTTCTTTTTCCCTGCCGAAAAAAGCGTTTTTGTTCGTCGCGTTGTAATTATCCCATAAAATAAACGGGTTATTCTTTTTATTTTTCATGTAAAAAATTTTCCATAAAAAGCATTTTTTCTTTCAATCATTATAATTTGTTTATTACAAAATTGCAATCATTAGTAAAAATAATTTCCAAAGGAAAAACATGAATTTTATAAAAAAATTTCAATCTCGTTTACGGTAAATAGGATTAATTTAACTTATGGGTAATTATTTTTTGTCGGTATTACTTGGGAATTATCATAATCAAGGGAAAAGTTATCCATACAATAGGTATATATACCAACTATATAAGGTTGTTGAGATTCTGTCCTTATTTTTCTGTAAAAATAAAATGAAAAAATAAAGTATGCAGGGTACGCAATAGCGGGAACATTTACAGCAAGTGTATCTTCGCATTATCCGTTTAAAAAATTAAAATAGAAATGATATTATGTGAATGATTTTTGACTAAACATAGCATCGGATATATATTTATCAATTTTTTTAAAAATATTATTTCAAATCCTGTCAATTTTTTGTAATTTTATATTAGCATATCTAAGCCTAACAAAGCAAGGTTAGGTTTTTAAAGAATTAATATACAAATAAGGGTGTAAAATGAATAAACAGGGAAACCGGCTTCCCGGCTGGTTAAAAACGAGAATTCACACGGGAAACGGGTATAAAAAAGTTACAGACATAATTCAAAAAACCGGACTTAATACCATTTGTCTAGAATCCCGCTGTCCTAATAAACCGGAATGTTTTGCGAAAAAAGAGGTTACTTTCCTAATCGCGGGTAAAAATTGCACACGCAATTGCAAATATTGTAACGTTGAACCTGCCGCAAAAAAACCGAAAACTCTAGACGAATCCGAACCGGAAAAAATTGCAAATACCGTTGCTGATTTAGGGCTTAAATACGTCGTTGTTACATCCGTTACGCGAGATGATTTAGAAGACGGTGGTGCGGAACATTTTAATAAAACTGTAAAAACAATAATGAAAAAAAATCCTAATATAAAAACCGAGGTTTTAATTCCTGATTTTGCAGGAAATTTAGACCACGTAACAAGTGTTTGCAAATCAGGCGCGCTTGTAGCCGGGCATAACGTAGAAATTGCCGGGGAATATAATTTTGTAAAATTAAGACCCGGGGCTAATTATAAAACGAGTTTGAATATATTAAATGAAATTTCAAAAAATATAGAATACAGCAAATCCGGATTAATGGTTGGATTGGGTGAAACAATGTATGATATAAAGCAAACACTTGAACATCTGAAGCAAGCCGGAGTTAAACTCGTTACCATTGGGCAATATTTAGCCCCCAGCAAAAAGCATTTCCCCGTCCAAAAGTATTATACGCCAGCGGATTTTAAACAAATAGAAAAATATGCCAACGAGCTAGGGTTTTTAAACGTAAAAGCAGGGCCTTTTATCAGATCTTCTTACCGGGCCGGAGAAATTTTTGAATAATGATTGGTATTTAATACAAAGCGGTTATAAAAGCGGATTTTACAATATGGCGGCTGATGAAGAAATGCTTAAACTGAAAAAACCCGTTTTGCGTATTTACGGTTTTAAACCGTATTGTCTAACATTAGGGTACTTTATGAGCGCCGAACAAACCCTTGATATGAATTTCATTAAGGATAATAATATAAACGTAACGCGAAGAATTACCGGAGGAAAAGCCGTTTTACATGCCAATGAAATAACGTATTCCGTTGCTGCTCCACTCTCATTATTCGGGAAAAGCATAATCTCTGCGTATGAACAAATTTCAAAAGCCCTGCAAAACGCTTTTAGAGAATGCGGATTAAACGTAGATAGAACACAAGGCAAATCCCTTTCTAAAGGTCCTGTGTGTTTCGCAGAGAAATCCCGATACGAAATAACGTATAACGGTAAAAAGGTTGCCGGGTATGCTCAAAAAAAATGCGGTGATAAAATTTTGCAACACTGTTCTATTCCTTTTGAAATTGATTATAGCTTATTAATTAAATGTTTTAAAGAAAAACATCAAACCCAACGGGATTTAAAAAGTAAAATGACGTGTTTAAATGAAAATTTATCTTGTCCGGTTAATTTTCATGATTTCTCCCGTTGTATCGTAAAAGGATTTGAAAACGTATTAAATATTAATTTTACCCGTTATGATTTTACTCTCCAAGAAGAACAAAACATTTATAATCAAATGCAAAAAAAATATCTAATGCCGTGTTGGCTCGGTAAAAGATAATTTATAGTGTATTATTTTTAAATTAGTTCCCGCTTATGGTAATATATTTCTTTTTTTTTTGTTTATAGTAACCGTATTTATTAAATTCTCATACGTAAATGGGACATAAAGTATATTTATCAAATAATAAGAAATATTCTTGAAAAATACTGCGATATGTGAAAATCAATATATTATCAAAAAAAGAGAAACACATTTTGTGTTAAAATATAAAACAAGGAGAATAATATGAAAATACTCGTTATTAATAGCGGAAGTTCTTCAATTAAATTTCAGTTAATTAATATGGAGAGCAAAAATGTTCTTTGCAAAGGTCTTTTAGAAAGGATAGGCATTGAAGACGGAATTTTTAATTACGAGCCCGCCGGGCATAAAAAAATTAAAGAAACCCGTAATATACCCGGACATGATCAAGGTATAAAAATGGTATTAAATGCAATCACCGACCCTAATACCGGTGTTATTGGCAATTTAAGTGAAATCAACGCTGTTGGGCATAGAATAGTGCACGGCGGAGAAAAAATTCAGGAATCCGTTTTGCTTGATGAATCTTCTATAAAGGACATTGAAGATTGTATACCCCTTGCTCCTTTGCATAACCCGCCTAATTTAATGGGCGTTGCTGCGGTTAAAAAAGAATTACCAGACATTCCGCACGTCGGGGTTTTTGACACGGCTTTTCACGCCACAATGCCTCCCGAATCATATATTTTCGGTTTAAATTATGATTATTATGAAAAACACAGAATCAGGCGTTTCGGCTTTCACGGCACATCGCATCAATACGTATCCAAACGCGGTGCAGAAATATTAAATAAAAATGCAGATGATTTTAACTGTATAACGTGCCACATGGGTAACGGTGTTTCGTTTACTGCGATAAAAAAGGGTAAATCAATCGATACTTCTTTGGGTTACGGAACAATGTGCGGTGTTCCCATGGGAACGCGTGCAGGCGATATTGACCCTGCAGTAATGTTGCACTTAATTGACAACTTAAAAATGAGTACGGATGAAATTCACAATTTAATTTATAAAGATTCCGGTTTGAAAGGTTTAAGCGGGTTAACTAACGATATGCGCGATATTGAAGGAGCAGCGGAAAAGGGTAATAAAAGAGCAGAAATTGCCCTTGAAGTATTTGCTCACGCTGCTAAAAAATACATCGGTGCGTTTTCAACTTTAATGGACGGCCGGCTTGATGCAATAATATTTACAGCGGGCATCGGTGAAAACGCAATTTCCATGCGCGAAAAAATTTGCAACGGGCTTGAAGTATTAGGGGCTAAAATTGACAAGGATAAAAATAACGTGAGGGGTGAAGAAAAAATCGTTTCAACCCATGACTCTAAAGTAAAAATATTGGTTATTCCTACAAACGAAGAATTGATGATTGCCCTTGATACTGAAAAAATTGCTAAAAAACAAAAATAATTAATCGCATGAATTTCGATTTATTTAATAACTGTATTGATTAAAATAAATCCGCAGATTTTACGCGATATAGAATAGAGGTGTTGCATTGCAACGTCTCTATTCTATAAATATTTTATCATTACGTTGTTTAAACTTATTTGGAATATTAAACATATACCGCTGTCTATTTATTATTAACGTGAATTTCCAAATAGATCATTGATTTATTTAATTCTCTGTAAATAATACTGTCATTTACAGAGGCGGCATTTGCCAATTTCACTTCTTAATAAAGTGAAAAAGGTTAGTTTCATTGAAATAACAAACAAATTAAATTTGCCGTTATTTGTAAAATGGATTGTTAATTTCCTGATAATCCCGGCTTATAAGATCCGCTTGAATTATTATCTCCTCCGCTTGAAAGCCCCGGTCTATCAGGGTCGTTGTATCTTCTGTGATGTCTTCTTCTGCGTCTTCGTACATATCCGTCATCGTCAGAGGTTCCGCCGAAACAGCCAATCAACGAGATAGAAAACATTGAAACGAAAATCATTGCTAATAATTTTTTCACTTTGTTTTACTCCTTAGTTGTTCTTATTTAATTATTATATATTTTATTAAGGAAATTTTCAATTTAATATAAAGAAAAGAGTGCAAATTTAAAATTAGATAAAATTTCGATTTAAAATATAGAAAATTTCTGTAAGAAATAATTAAAGTATATTCCTGTAAAAAACGCAAACAAAAGCATTTTTCAAAGAACTAAACCAAAGTAGAATAAAAAACTGGAAATAGGCCGTATTATTTTTGCAACCTTTATATTCCTTTTTTATTTTAGCTCATGCGCGGGTGAGAGCCAAAATAAAAAAAAGTTGTTACTTATACTAATTAGGGTTAAAATATGGAAATTTATTAAAATCGCTGAGGTTTTCATAAAAGTTCAGGACTTAAATACAAACGCGGATTAAAAAAAATCCCCCTTCGAATAATGGGGGACTTGAAGAGGAGAAATCCCCCATACCCCAAACTTTTACTAATCCTCCCTCTTTACTCAAAGAGGGAGATACAGCGGTGATTCTCTTCCTCCGCCCTCTTTACT
>CAYUYT010000002.1:0-42807 GCA_964449345.1 uncultured Spirochaetia bacterium
AGAGACTTTTAAAAAAATGATATTAGAGTTTTATGATTTAGAAAATAATTAAAGAATTTAATAGGTAAATAAATAAGGACGATATGCTTGAAAACGATTCGACAACAGCCGATATGAGGTTCCGGCGGGACAAGCCCGCCTCCACCCAAATTGCACTTTGTCACGATTTTTGCAAAAGCAAAAATGCGTGTCAATCGGCTGGCTTCGGCAAGCTCCGCCCGACTCTCCGCACGTTAGTTTCAATTTTTGAGAATGCCTAAAAGTTAGAGTTAAGACAAAGAAATAGGAAATAACCTTTTTTCTCCCACCCAATAGGAGAGACGCGCGTAGTTTTCTTTTCAAGAAAACTAGATAGCAAAAACTTCGTTTTTGGATTTATATGGGGATTTCCTTAGTCCTTCGAACAGATAGTTTTGCTTCGCAAAATTATTTAAGAGACAGCCTTTTTACCAATTCAGTACTTTTTTGCTTTGCTTCTGGTAACCGTTCTGAGAAGAAAGCTCTTGTTTTATCAAACTTTTGTTTGTACCCTTCCATGTCCTTATTTTCTACTATTGAAGCCCACTCCCTTACGGCAGAATGAAATTCTAAATCATCCCCTCTGATTCCTTTATCATAAATTGCTGTATCTAAACTTTCTTCCAATAATTTTGAATTCCTAAATAAATATTCTGCAATTCCTAATCTTAATTTGAAAGGAGGAGTTTGGCAAATCATATTATCGTATGGATTAATCCCCATTTGGTGCCATGCATCAACCATTGACAATAAACTTAAATGAGAATTTGGTTTTCTTTGTTCAGATGGAATTCCTAAACTGAATTCTCCCATCACATCATCATTTAATAGTATTGGAGCATCTCCATTTCCAAACACAAATTCTCCAGCTCTTTTTATTCTCTCCCTAAATGTTCCCTCGTCTTCTTGAATCATCATCTTAAACAATTCTGATTCAGATTGAGCATATTGTTTAACTTGTTCTCTTGCAAAAGGATTTAACAAAGCTAAACCTCCATAGATATGAGATTTTCCACAATAAATCCGAAGCGTCATCAATATTTTAACATTATCAATTCCTCCAACATAAGATGCATTTTCCCACGGAAAAAATCCTGCATTTTTCCATGCCGTTCCCATACTTTCAAAACCAACATGAGTAACTGCCTGGGTATCAGCAGTTATTTTGTCATGTTCTTGATATGTTGGTATTTCAACAACATTTGAACCTAAAACTCTAAGAGTATCTAAAGCCCTTTGATATGCTTCATCAGAACTTCTATGTCTTATAACTGCAAGGCTTTGTCCAACAGGACTAACTGTTGGACTATGCAAAGAATGGCAGGTAACAATATTTGCATCTTCTGGCAAATATCTTTCAAATGCTTTAATTTCAGGAGTTTTAACAGAAGTTTGACCTGCCACTATTGCTCCTGTTTTAGTTGATGGACCAAATTGCCTTACCACTCTATCAATACCTTCTGCTTCCACAGAATAGAAGATTAAATCGCTTCTTCTTGAAACTGCAATACCATCACCTAAAATATAAACTCCTGTTCCTTGTAATTCTTGTTCTAATTGAGTTCTCTTTTCAGGCAAATCACAACCATTTACCCTATATCCTGCTTTAGCAAACTCTTTTGCATACAATTTGCCCATATCACCTAATCCTATAAGTCCTATTTCCATTTATTTACCTCCAAATAATCTTATAGATGATTTTAATAAAGTACAATTATTTTTCTCGGAAAAATCTATCACTTCGTTGATTTTTCTCGCAACAATTTTTGATTTCTCCCTTGCTTCTTCTATACTTCCGCTTTCTCTCTCAACAAGGGCTTGTAAGAAGCCGGCAGAATTCAGAACAAATTCAGGAATAAATATAATGCCTTTCTCCAATAATCTCATTTATTAAAGTATTATTTGCTCCACCTGCAACAACCTTACAATTTAAATTTGAGATTGTCTGTTCATTCAGAGTACCTCCAAAAGCACATGGAGAAAAAATATACACTTCGAAATTGAATCGGTGATACATAAAAACATTTTATGTGAAAATATTACTATAACTAAAAACATAACTGGCATCTTATTGATAGGTGGTTACTTAGGAATTGCGAAGGACTACCTCAAAGAATTAAATAAAATTAAAAGTAAAGAATACTCGATCGAGCAGTTTGAAAATATTATTGGTAAAAAATAATGTATGCCTGCAACTATCACACAACAGCCGATATGAGGTTCCGGGCAGTCAAGCTGCCCTATACCCAAATTGCACTTTGTCACGGTTTTTGCAAAAGCAAAAACACGGGGCAGACTTTTTGGTTGAAAATATGATATGTTTGATAAAACAATTTCTTAATCCCCGCGCCCCAAGAAGCGCGGACAATGTATAACAGGGGAATAATATGCAGAATTTACTTGAAGACTTAAACTAAAGGTTTGCATTTAAGAATAAAATTTAAACTTATTTTAACAGATTTTCAAACTAATACTCTTTATTAATTTATAATCTTGACAAAAAATAAATAACGAATTATTATATCAATATATCATGATGAAGTGATTAATTTTAGGAGAAAAAATGTCCAAATTAGATAACTTGCTCAAAAAACGTATGGTATTTCTTGACGGCGCTTTTGGTACGGAGCTGCAAAAAAACGGATTAGGCCCGGGTGATATTCCTGAATTGTGGAATGTTACTCATAGTGAAATTATTAAAAATATTCATAAAGATTACGTTGATGCTGGTGCGGATATTATCAATACTAACACTTTCGGCGGAAACAGGTTTAAATTAAAAGAGTTAGGCATTGAGAACCGAATTCAAGAATTAAACGAAACTGCCGTACATCTTGCAAAAGCCGTTGCCGGAGAAAAAGCTCTTGTAGCCGGGTCTATCGGACCTACGGGAGTATTTTTAGAACCACACGGAAAAGTTACTTTTGATGAAATGTATAATGTTTATAAAGAGCAGGTTAAAATTATCGCTGATGCGGGAGCTGATATTATAAATTTTGAAACAATGGTGGATATAGGAGAATTACGCGCGGCCGTATTAGCTACTTTTGATGTTTGTGATTTACCCGTTTTTGCAAGTTTAACTTTTGATGAAAAAGGCAGGACTTTAACAGGCAGTAATGTTATAACGGGTTTTAACATACTAGAAGGCCTAGGCGTTGATTTTATCGGAACGAACTGCGGGATGGGACCCGAGCAAATGTATGAAATTTTAAAACACGTTCGAAAACACATTAGCGCTAAACTCGTTGTACAGGCAAACGCAGGGCTTCCCGTTATTAAAAACGGAGAAACGCATTTTTCAATGAAAAAAGAAGAATATTCAAAACACGTAAAAAATATCGTTGATTTGGGCGTTAGCGTTTTAGGCGGGTGCTGTGGCACTACACCGGAATTTATAAAAGTTATCAAACGGGAATTTGATAATACAAAAGTAAAGGAATTTAAACCTGATAATGTGATTCGTTTAAGTTCTCAAAGTAAAACGGTTTTAGCAGGACAGGGGCAAAGGTTTTTGAAAATCGGTGAAAAAATAAATCCTTCTGCAAGCAAAAAACTGCGTCTTGAAGTTAAGCAGGGAAATTTATCTTTTGCGAAGGAGCTTGCAAAAAGACAGGAGCAGGCAGGCGCTGATATTATTGATGTCAATATGGGGACATCGGGAATTGACGAAACGGAAATGATTTTAAAAGCGGTTAAATCTCTTTGCGCGATTGTAAACGTGCCCGTGTGTATAGATTCAACGCGCAACCAAGCAATTGAACTCGCTGTTAAACACTATCCGGGAAGGGTTTTGATAAACTCTATCTCCGGCGAAAAAGAAAAAATGGATGCAATTTTACCCGTTATGAAAAGATACGGCAGTTATGCAATTTTATTGCCACTTGATGAAAACGGTATTCCCGAAACCTTAGAAGAACGCGCAAAAATAATTGAACGCATTATAACAGAAGCGCAAAAATACGGTATAGATAAACGGCGGTTTCTCGTTGACGGGCTTGTAATGACTGTTAGCGCGGCGCAGCCCCTTGTAATGTTAGCCATTGAAACGGTAAAAATGGTAAAAGAAAAATTCGGAATGAACACTACTGCGGGATTATCAAACGTAAGTTTCGGACTCCCGCAGCGCGGTTTAATTAATGCGAGTTTTCTATCAATGCTCATTGCCGCTGGCCTTGATTCTGCGATTGTAAACGTAGAGAGCGATTTTATTATGAGTGCAGTCAGAGCAGGCGAAGCAATAACGGGCAAAGATCACAGCTCACTTGATTTTATTAATGCTTATAAAGATGCCGGGCCTTTAATTATCGCGGAAAAAAACATGGTAGGAGATAAAAAGGCTGACGAAAAGCATGAAACAACGAAGGCAACGGTTAAAAACGAAAAGTTTAAAGGCAACGCGTTATTTAATGCAATATTAACGGGAGATTCTGATAATGTAGTTTCGTTAATAGAAAAAAGTCTTGAAGCAAAAGAACAAGCTCTTGACATTGTTAATAAAACCATGATTCCTGCAATAATGGAAGTTGGTGAAAAATACGATACAGGCGAATATTTTTTGCCTCAACTTATGATGAGTGCTGAAACAATGAAAAAAGGTTTTGTTTTCCTTGCACCGTTATTAAAAAAAGGCGCAGCAAAATCAATCGGCAAAATTATTCTAGCAACGGTTAAGGGCGATGTTCACGATATTGGGAAAAACATTGTGAGCATAATGTTTGCGAATCACGGTTTTGAGGTTATTGATTTGGGTAAGGACGTTGCTTCGGAATACATAATCGAACAGGCCGTTGCAAACAAAGCTTCGGTAATCGGTTTGAGCGCTTTAATGACAACGACAATGGAAGAGATGTCCCGATTCATGAAATTAAAACATGAACGCAATCTTGAAATTCCCGTTTTAGTGGGCGGCGCGGTTGTTAATGATGAATATGCAAAGAGTATCGGTGCGCACTATGCTAAAGACGCTGTTCGCGCGGTTGAAAAAGCAAAGCAACTTATTAAAAACTAATATTTTGTGTAAACTCTTGGGCGGCTTTTATAAATCATTTTTTTTAAAATTCAATTATCAAAAATACCTGAGTGTATTTAAAAAGTCATACTTAAAACGCAAAAATTAATTAAACTCATTTAAAATTTTATTTTATTGTTTTACCAGTGTTATATGTAAACAATAAAATCCACATTGTATTGAATTTTGACGTTATACATTTGTTCAATATAATATTTTTAAATTTTATAAATAAATTTGAAAATATAACCAAAATATACTTGATTTACGCATAATAAAACTGTATTTTTCTTAGACATTAAATACGAGGGCCCATAGCTCAGTCGGTTAGAGCAGCTGGCTCATAACCAGCGTGTCCCAAGTTCGAGTCTTGGTGGGCCCAAAATGAAAATATTATGGAAAAAGGATTTTTAATTATAAAACGGCATAAAAATTTTTTCTTTAATTTTATAAAAAATAAAAAGCATAAGGCAAGTTAACCTTATGCTTTTTTTATATAAAGGGGATACTATGATGGTAAAAAATGAAATTAGCCAAGACATTGACAACCTTATCGAACTTCAACAAGTTTATAAGGACGTTTTTCGGTTAGAAAAACGAAAAAAACAACTAACTCTTGACCCTGAAGAAATTGAAAAAATACTTTCTGGAATCGAAGAAGAAATTGACACACTTAAAGAAGATATTGAAGCAATTGATGCTGAAGTTAAAAGTAATAACGTGGATATTGACACTTTAAAGGACGATATTTCTAAAATCAGGGAAAAACAAAAAATTGTTCAGTCTCCTAAAGAATTTGCATATCTCGATAAACAGGAAAAGCAGAAGAAAGAGGAGATAAGCGAAATCCAAGCAGCGAATAAAAATATTCTGAAGGAAAAAGAAGAATTAAACAAAGAACTTGAAGAAAAAAAACAAGAGTACGAATTTAAAGAAAACGAAATTAAAGAACAGCAAGAAAATGCACAGGAAGAAATTAGCGAAATTGACAAAAAACTGGAAACAATGTCAGGGCTTCAAAAAAAACTTGCATCGATTATTTCTCTGCCCGTTTTAAGAGATTTTGAACGCATTGCTAAGGGAATGGACGGCATTGGTATTGTACCCATAGAAAATAATTTCTGCTCTGGATGTAATATTTCTTTGCCGCCGAGAATAGTTAGCAGAGTTAGAAGAAAAAATGAAATTATACACTGTATGAATTGCGCAAGAATATTATACTGGCAGTAAAATTTTCAATTAGCTCAAAATATTATATTCGGATTTTTGGAAAACAAGAGACTTTTTATTTTTAAATTAAAATAAAAAATTGCTTGATTTACTTTTCAGGCATATTATTATAGTTTAATACTAATCACAATTCTTGGATTATAATATGTTTATTGATGTTAACTATGAGCAGGGAGTTCCTGTTATCAAAATATCAGGTGAACTCGATATGTATGACAGCACAAAAATGGAAGAAGTTTTTAATTCTATTGATACGGAATCTCATGTAGGAATTGATTGCAGCGAAATATCATTTGTGGATTCAACCATAATCGGTATTTTTGTTAGATATTCTTTATCCAAAAACACAAATAATAAAACAGTAGCATTAATTAACGTAAAACAGTTTTTTATACAACTACTAGAGCTTGCAAAATTAAAAAAGCTTTTCGAAATCTACTCCTCGGTTGAAGATTTTATAAATCAATATAAAGACAAATAATTATACTAAATCCCTTTATTATGTCATCCACCGCTTGTATTAATTCTATATTTTTATAGGTAACGCGAAATTCTATTTATTTCAATAATACTAACCTTTTTTACTTTATTAAAAGGGGTATTGGCCATTATCGCCTCTACAATGTGGGCTTTTTCTTCTCTTTTCTTAAAGTCCACCTTTATTCGATGGGGAATTTGCCTTTCTTCAAGCCCTCTTTTATTAAAATCAAAGGGATTAAAATAGAATAAATTTCCATATTTTAACGCAAATTAGTATAAATTCACGTGGGTATATTAAAATCAAATATACTCTCAAAGTTTTTGGAACAATTTAAAATCAATCGTGTTAGAATAAGTAAATGAAGCAAAGACAGTAAGGTTTTTGTTATCTGCCATAGGAGAAGTTCCCCTAAAGTTCTCGACAACAAACCTAAATATAGATTAAACCGGGAAATACCCCCTTCCCGGTTTTTTTTATTTAATGATTTTTTTAAGCTTTTCAATTCTGCTGTTAATCTTGTTTCTTAATCCGGCAAGATTTTTTCGAAGTTTAGGTTGTTTAAACGTTTTTTTGCATAAATCAAGGTAACGCATTATTTGCAGGCGCAATTTCGAAATACCGAGTTTAAACATAACGTGTTTTTCAAGGGACAAATCAAGGGATGAAAGTTTATCGTCCTGCGCATCTAAAGTATTAATAATCTCACGCGTAACCCATGTATCAAAACGAGAAAAGGGCTCACCATTCATAACGGGTTTTTTAAAATAATCAGGATATTTTTTTACTATTTGTTTAAACGCATAATCATACCCTTTTAAAATGCCGAAAAGCTCTTTATCAAGCTCTATTTTCGTTGGCTTTTGTTTTTTAGCCGCAGGTTTCCCCGGTTTTGCTTTCTGTTCCTTGTTTATTTCGCCGGATGAGAAAATTGCTTTGCGGTGAATATTAAAGTAATCCACCGCCTTATAAGTTAGGGCTAAAATTAATAAAAAGACAAAAGTGTAAACGTAATATTTCCAAGTTGATAATTGTATTGTCATGTAATCCGCGAGTTTTATAAAGCGTTTTGCGTTTTTTTTGTTAAGTTTATATTTTTTGCGATAAAGTTTTAATTTATCAAAAAAAAGACCTCTGACTAAAAGAGTGTTTTTAAGTTCGTTATAACCGAACGATTCGGAATGTTCAAATTTTTCACCTTTGGCAAGAATAATTAAGCGTAAATTTGTTGCAACGAATTTATAATAAACGTATTCCCCGCGTATTTCAAGTTCAGGGCTAGGCGTTTTAGTGTTTATAACGGAAACAGTGTTTTCTCCCTGCCTTAAAAGGTGTTTAATTTTATTTACAAAAATGTAATCGATACTTTTATTAATTTTTTCAGCCATATTTATTTAAAGATATAAAAAAAAATTGCGTTGTGTTAGCGAATATTTAATAAAATATTTTTTACGGTTATAATTGATATACACTTGCAAAAAAGAGTACAAAAGAATCGGCAAAGGCAATAAAGCCGAGAATTGTTTGCGTAGGGTATAATTTTTTATCAAGCGCGTGAATTTTTTCAATGGGTGTGTTTTTATCCGTTCTTAAATAATTCATTGATAAAACAACGCCTAAAGCAATACTAACAAACGTCGATATTAGGGATGCAATTGTTGTAATGGGTATTTTTTCAAAAGACGCAGGGATAAAACGCAAAATTCTTAAAAAACCGATTAAGGAAATTATACCCCACAACAAAAGCGCAACACCTACCCACGTTTTATAAGGAACTAGCCGGTCTATTATTTCAATACTGTTTTCTTTATTGCGTATAAAAAAACGGATAACAGCAAAACAGCCCCCTAAAAATAGAATTAAAATTGGAATTATGCCGATTAAATAAAACACTTTTATCACCTTCTGCTATATAATAAAAACAACGAATTAGTTTAATTACATTTTCCCGTTATTTTTAGTTTTGTCAAGCAAAAACACTTTTCAAATAAAAAAGCCGCGCAAATATTTACGCGGCTGATTTTATAATTCATTTGCAAATTTTTATAGTTTCATTTTTAAAACAAACTTATCTTTTTTAAGTTCCAATTTACCGGGGAAAATTACAAAAGCAATTATATAAATTATTATTGAAATCACCCAAACGCCTTTGAATCCCATTCCTATTGATAATATCGTTGCAAGAGGCGTTGAAGCAACACTCGTTGCGGCGTTAATACCCCATGCCCAAGGAAGGAAATCTTCCCGTTTGTCCCCGACTTCACGCAAGCCAAGTGGAAAAGGCATTCCTAAGAAAAACGCTATGGGAGCTATAAAAATTATTGATATTAATAATTTTACTATCATGGGTAAAAACATTAAGTTTCTAATAATAGGGTCTAATACAAAAATGTATAAAACAACCATTACCCCGATAACGCTAACAGCAAGCATGAGAACTTTAGTCCTGCTTCCTAATCTTTCGGTTAATTTACTGCTGAAATAACTGCCTATACCGGAAAAAGCAAGTATGCTTGCTAAAACCAAAGACGTGGAATAAATCGGGTTAGTTAGAAACAAGGTTAATTTTTGTATCAATATTATTTCAACAAATAAGAACCCGAAACCGAGACAAACGAAATATCCGATTAAAACGAGTTTTCCACCGTACCATTGTTTACGTTGTTTAGGATAAAAAAGCGTTTTTAAAAGCGGGATACATATAATCAAAACGCCAAAGAAAATTGCAAGAGCAAAATTAAGCCATAACACAAGGTAATTCGATTCTTCATATGGCACTTTTGAAAATTCGCCTGTAAATAAAACGTTTAAAGTTTTGCTCATACGAAGGCGGTATGAAAAATAAGGATTGTTGTCAGTAACATAATCTATTTTAAAAGGATAATTCTCAATAAACTCATTATAAGTATTTTTTACAAACTTTGCAATTGTTATCTTATAAAGAGAGTACCTTAAAATATTATTTTCATCTTGCTCCCTTTTTTCATTTACATCTTTTGCCGTTGGCATTTGTCCCGGAGGACCTACGTTTGTTTCAGCAACGTTAAAATTATCGCCCTGTTCCTGATTAAAAATCTCACGGTTGCCGTCAGGATTGATTCCGTAATAATAACTTGCGTCAAAACTATTGTTCTCGCAATATTTAATAAGGCGTTTAATTTCTTCTGAAGTAAACTCTCCTTTTTTAACGAGAAACGTTGCCGTTGTCATGGTACGGAAAATGAAAAAGCGTTTGTTTAAATTTTTTTCATTCTCAATCGCTTTTACTGTGGTTGTAAATAACCTTAAAGCATCGCGTAAGTTTTCCTTTGCATTAACAGTCATTGAAAGGATACCGTCTTTTTTAAGAACCGAGTATGCGTCTTTTATAGAATGCGTTGTGTATAAGTAATTTTCATGGCTAGGAAGGTTGCCCGATGTAGACATTCCTCCGCCTAAAGACAGGCTCATTTCAACGATGTCGTATTTTCTTCCGCTTCGCCTTAAAAACCCACGGACATCGGATTGATGTGCTTTTATTCCGCCTTTACTTAAAATGCCTCCGCTAAAACGTGAAAACTTATTTTTTAAAAGCTCAATTAACTGGCCGTTTAATTCAACAGCGTCAATGTATTCGGGAGTAAGATTTTCGTATTTTCTCACCGTAATTTGATAGGCTTTATTTAAGTAAGGTTTCAATTTTCCCATTCGGTTAATTTCATCTTTTATTAACTTATCCCATTCCGCATTAACGTCTCTTTCAATTAAAGGTTTATTAGTTTTTAGAATATGTTTTTTGAATAATTCATCGTTAAGGTGTTTATATTTTTTTCTAAGTTCGGTAATTTTTTCCTTTATTGTTTCTTCTATCCAAATTTGTTTTAATGTTTCACGAAATTTTATTGAACGGATAGCATGATACGCGGTTGATAAAGACCTGGCGCCACCCATGCCAAGAATTAGAACGCCCGGCTTTTCTTTTATTAAATAAGGCGCTACTTGAGGAAGGTATTTTACTGCCTCAATCGTAAAACCGTTAAGTCTTGCCATAATGCTTGAAGACTGATTACCGTCCATATAAACACCGAGAAAATCAGGCATTTGTCCTATCATCTGATAAGACATCCCGGATAAACCCGGAGCGCTTCTTTCTTTTGTGCTTTTCACGATTTGCAAAAGCCCCATAGGAGAATAACGCGTTGCTAATATGTCAGAGTCAATACTTGACATTGTGTGCCTTATATCTTTTTGCGGGGCATATTCTATTTTTGCATTGAAAGACATTGTTACTATTGATGCCGCAAAAACAAAAGCACTAATTCCCATTTTAATATATATTGCTTTTTTCTTTTCCCTATAATCAACGGATAAAATGTGCCCTGTGAAAAAGAACATGATAATGGGCAAAACGAGATATGACGGGGGTATAATAAACATTAATACCAATACTGAAAGCGTTCCCGTAGCTGCTCCGATTAAATCGAAAAAGTAAATTTTTGAGATCTGTTTTTTATGCGCTATAAAAGCAAGTCCGATATACATCCCTCCGAAAAAGAATGGAAAAAATAAAATTATAAAATAAAGCGCAAGGTTAGTTAACTGCGCAAAAGTATAACTCGGATTGATAATTTGTAATGCGTTAAAGGGCACTTTCTTCATTAAAATGTACGCAATCACGGTTAATGGCACGGCTGATAATGAAACTATATACATCCATAAACTAATGCGTTTTTCAAACCATTTCTTAGCTAGGGTTAACAAAGTACCCGAAACTCCGAAACCGAATAATGCGATACTGATTACCATATAGCCGTAATTTGACCAAAGCGCTATACTAAAATAACGTATTACAGCAACTTCAAGCGCTAAGTTTGACATAGCGATAAAAAATATTCCACCAAAGTATTTCTTCACTTTAATATCCCTGAATTAATTATTATTTATAAAAAATGTGCTTTCCAACAAAGGTTAAAAAGCACATTTTCTTTAAGTTTATAATATACTAAAAAAAATTTAATTTACAAGTCTATCCGCATTTATCATTTGCGGCGGGAACGTTTGTATTTTTGCAGAGCTTTACCCGTCATTGGAACAAAGTGGTCTGCAAAATATGCCCGGGTCTTGATTCTCCCTTGTTTATCTTTCTTTAGAACAATCATGCGTTGTTTTCCGTAAGGGTTGCCTACGGGAATTATCATGGTTCCTCCGCGCGCAAGTTGACGGACTAATGCAGGCGGGATGTGGTTTGTTCCGCAAGTAACGAGTATTTTATCAAACGGAGCGTGTTCTTTCCAGCCGAAATAACCGTCTGCAACTTTAGTCGTTATTTTATCGGAAAAACCGTGCTTAGCGTGAACGCGTTTTGCATCTAGGCCTAAGGGCTTTACTATTTCAATTGTATAAACCTTGCTGCCGAAGTTAGCCAAAATCGCGCTTTGAAAACCCGAACCCGTGCCGATTTCAAGTATTTTATCGTTTGGTTGAGGGTTTGACATATAAGTCATCCACGCCACCATTCTAGTACCTGAAATGGTTTGCCCGTAGCCGATTGACAGCGGACTCGGGCTATATGCTGCTCTTTTTGAGGGCCATCTTCCCGTTTCCCTGTTTTGAACAAACAATTCGCGTTTAACTTTCCAGAATGCGTTTGTTATCCTATCCGGTATATTCCATTTTTTCATGTGACGGACTATTCGCCCTATTGCCTTTTTCCTATCCTGTTCGGAAAAAGAAAACCCGATTGCCGAGATTAGAATTATTGTACTAAAAATAATTATTTTCCGTTTCATTAATTACCTCTCCTATTTTAATTGTTACGGTTTTGCTTGAATTTGTTTAAGGCTTTGCCTGTCATTGGCACAAACCTTACATGCATAAGTTTTTTCGTTTTAACTCTGCCGTTTTCATCCTTTCGCAACTCAATTAACTTTTGAATTCCGTATGGATGACCCACAGGCACGAGCATAATACCCCCGCGTTTTAACTGCCTAATTAACGCCGGTGGAATGTGATTAGTTGCACAAGTAACGAGTATTTTGTCAAAAGGCGCGTGTTCTTTCCAGCCGAAATAACCGTCTGCGATTTTCGTTTTAATATTTGAATACCCGAATTTTTTATAAATTTGCTTTGTACTTTCACCGAGTTTTTCAACAATCTCGATAGAATAAACTTTACTGCAAAGTTTTGACAATAGCGCGCTTTGATAACCCGAACCCGTGCCGATTTCAAGTACTTTGTCGTTTTTGTCAGGCAAAGCAAGTTTAGTCATAATCGCGACCATGTTCGGGCTTGAAATAGTTTGGCCGTACCCGATTGGCAGCGGTGTTTCTTCATACGCCATTCTAACATTTGTGAATGCCCTTTTCATGTTCGTCCTGTGCCAGCCGAACCGCTCGCGTTTTACGCTCTTTAGCGCGGCTTTTACACGTGGCTGTAAGTTAAAACGCCTCATGCGGATAAACATTAGCTTTTTAGCGCCTTTTAAATATCCGCTTTGGGATTTAATGTAAGAATCAATTTTTGTGATTTTTGCGTTGGTTCTGCGGATAAAAAGCGTTTTTGCGTGATTATTCATTTTCGCGGAAAAAGCAATTATTGCGGTTACGCATAATAACGTTAAGATTAAAAGGATTTTTTTCATTCTTAGCTCCATTAAACCCTGCTTAGCCAAATATAAAAAAAATAACTAAAAAAAAACAGAGTTTTTTATATAATTTTGAAGATAAGTTAGATAATTATACCATTATTCTTTAAACAACAAAAATTTTCCTTTAAAACAAAATAGGAAAAACCAACCGCAAAATTATTGATATTAACATTAATAGTGTCATTGATGGGAAAACTATTAATTTAAATTTTTTTTCTATTTATTAAAATCTTGACAAGTTTTTTATTATGAATAGATTTATATTAATAATTGAATACGGGGATAATTTGACTTACTTAAACATTGCCTTTTTTATAGTCAGTTTCGCTTTGCTTTATTTCGGAGCAGATTTTCTCGTCAAAGGTTCAGTAAGTATTGCAGAAAAATTAAACGTTTCGCGTATTGTCATTGGTTTAACCGTTGTAGCCCTAGGCACTTCTATGCCTGAGTTTGTAATATCTTTTTTTGCCCGACTTCGCGGTGTTTTAAACCCTAGTTTACAAAATACAAGTGATATTTCGATAGGTAACGTTGTGGGGTCAAATATTATTAACATTGCACTTGTTTTAGGTTTAAGCGCAATGATACGTCCGATGGCATCTGACAGCACTTTAAATAAACGCGATATGCCGTTTTTAATCGGGATAACGCTTTTATTCGCAATTGCTACTTTAGACGGCAAATTTAGCCGACTTGATGGAATTATCATAATAATTATTTTTTCCGTTTATATGTTTTACGTTATCCGTATAGCGAAAAAAGACAAAAAAAGCGCTAAAATTGCATTTGAAGAATTACCCGATACAAAGCAAATGAAAACCGGCATTGCAATTTTAATCGCGCTTTTAGGATTAGGGCTTTTAGTCGGCGGGGCACAATTGCTGGTTCATTCCGGCACTTTTCTTGCCCGTAAAATGGGTGTTAGTGAAATGATAATCAGCATAACGATGATTGCCCTTGGAACGTCATTGCCCGAACTTTTTACAAGCGTTGTTGCAGCAGTTAAGGGAGAGTCAGGTATTTCTATGGGAAATATCATGGGTTCAAATATTTTCAACCTTTGCTTTGTAATCGGATTAACTTCAATTGTAGGACCTTTAGACGTAAATGCCCGCGTTATTAAATTTGATAACTGGGTTATGCTAGGAATTGCTATATTACTTTTACCCTTTCTTATTAGCAGTAAAAAATTAATCCGTTTTGAAGGCGCTATTTTATTTTCCGTTTACGTTTTATATACAGCGAATATGTTTTTAAAAATTATTTGAGGTTTGCTTTTCAAGCCTCAAAACTATTTAAAAATAAATTACTAACGCGTTATTTTTTAACGGATTTACTTTCGTTTAAACTTATATGAATTCGAATTAATAATCGGCAAAAATATTATACTTAGGAACGCATTATTGCTTTCCAACAAGGTTTTATATTTTTTATTCTATTAAATGATTACACGGGTATTGCACCCCTTGATTGAATTTTGATATTACATCCGTATCCTGTGGTGAATTCCACCCTATACAAATTTCAGTATTATTTAAAATTTTATAAAGTTTTACAATTTAAATTCCTGGCACATAGATTAAAAAAAGAAAAACGAGACAGAATATATACTGGATGAGACAACGGCGGTTTTTTCTATAAATTAAATTGCGGCAATGACATTGTATTAAACGGGTTTAAATCAAATGAATTTCTTAATTAACTGTGCTAAGTTCATATCTTCCCTGTGCTATTGAAAAATTTCTCTAAATTATTACAGTGATGAAGCAAAATATAATTTTAAAAAAATAAAAGACTTGAAAAATATTCCTTAACTTTAATCTAATTATATATTATTTTTTTGCACAAAAGAATTTGGCTTTTTATGCACGAAAAACTAAATTAATCGTGCTTATGCATATTAACGGAGGTCAGGTTATGTATAAAATTTCAAGCGATTGTGTAGAATGCGGCGCATGTATTTCAGAGTGCCCTGTTGATGCTATTAAAGAAGGTTCTCCATATACAATTACCGATGCTTGCATTGATTGCGGAAATTGTGCAGAAGTATGTCCTGTAGAAGCAATTTCCCCCGAATAACAAAAAATCAAATAAAACATAGATTTTGAGAAAAAGCTCCTGTAACTTACATGGGCTTTTTCTTTTTACAATAAACATTTTTCGTGCAGGAACGCTTTAACCTTAATTTTTTTTGTTGAAACATATTTCAGCTTTTTAACGATAATATTATTTCTCTTTAAACTATAAAATCTATCTTGAAAAAATGATCAAGATAAATACAGGTAAGGAAAGCATATCTGCGTTGTTTACGAAAAATATTTTTACTAAGAATCAAAGGACAGCCACATTATTTATAACGTAAATTCCGATATATTAACAGCATTTATTAAACACACTACCGCAATGACTCAATTCAAAATTTTTATTTTTTAAAAATCATTTGTATTAATAATTATAAATAAAGGCCATAAAAAGTCTCAACAGTATGCGCGTTTTATATACTTATAATTATTCTTCAAATTGAATTGTTCTGCACAAATAAATTAAATTAATTTATGCTTCCTTTTGAGATTATCCTATCCATTATTATTGTGGAAATAATATCTTGGATGGTTTTAAAAGCGTTGTCGCTAATTTCGTTAAATTCCACTCCCATAACAATTCCGTCCGGTGAATCGTTTCCGCTATAAACGGTTTTTACTTTGTTAAGCGTGATTTTTACATCATCAAAAGATATTTCAAGATTGTCTTCATTAAAGTTTCGGGTAAAATCTTGAAGCTTTATTTTCATCCCCCCGATACTTAAATTTTCCAGATTGGCAGTATATTCTTCGCTTGTTGAATTATTTTTTACGTAAAGCGTTTTCCCCATATTAACGCGTGGAAATTGGCGACGTTCTTTCTGTTCTTTTGGTATGATTGTTTCGATAATTTGTAAAATTGCTTCAATATCGCCGTGCTTGGGCATATATAACGTATTTTTAATAATTTCAGCTTCTTTTTTTAACTCGGTATCATCGGATAAAATAATAAAAGGCGTTGTATAATGGTTTTTTCTTATGGTTTTTAAAAAACCTAATCCGTCAGTTTTGGGCGGTGTATCATTATAAATTATGAGTTTAACATTATCCATGCTTTCGAGTTTATGTAAAGCATCACTATTCGAAGGAGAATAAGTAAGGTAATAATTATTTTCAAGGTAAATTCTTAGTATATCAGATAAATCCGGTTCATTTTCTATAAAAAGAATTCTATTTTTCATATAACTATTTTACTTAATAAAGCGTTTATGTCAATAAAAAAGAATTTAAATTTAAAATTTGGTGTAAGTAAAGATTACTAAACAGTAATAACTCCTGTTTCAATTCCACTTAACGGTTCACAACCTCCTCCTGTTATCAAAAAAGTATCCTCAAGGCCTATTGCGCCCTCACCGCTAAAAAACATTTTCGGTTCAAAAGCAATAGTCATGTTTTCTTGAATTTCCATGTCAAAACCTTTGGATATTACGGGGAATTCGTCAATCTCAAGCCCTATGCCGTGGCCTATAAAACTAACGCGTTCATTTGCTAATCCCATAAAATTATCTTTCAATTCAAGTTTTTCCACAAAATCAAGAATTTCCGTATAAATTCCTGAACACATTGCCCCGGGTTTTAAAATCTCAATAATTTTGTTATAAACTTTTTCAAGCGCAGAATACTGTTTCATTAAAAAACTGCTAAGCTTGCCGATTACAAACGTGCGAGTTGTATCTGCATGATAACCGTAGTAATTGCTTACATAATCAATGGCAACGGGCTCATTTTTATTAATTTTTTTATCCGAGGGTCCCGAGCTAAATGCCGGTCCTGCTCCCCGGCCTCCGAAAGGCGTTGCAAACGATGCGGGAATAAGACCGGTCTCACCGCTTAAAACGTGGCCGAAAAACAATTCGTGGTTAAAATTTCGCATTCTCGTTGGGCCTAAGTGAGAATTTTGTCTGAACAAATACTCCATTTCAATAGCAACGTCTATTTCACGCATACCCGGTTTCATTATATTTTTAATATTAGTAAATACTGTATCCGCGATTTGCGCGCTTTTTTTCATTAATGCTATTTCGTAAGGGCTTTTAATCATTCTCGCGCTTTTAATTATTTGTGAAGCATCAACAGAGGTTATACTTTTTTCCTGATTAAAGTTTTTTAATATTTTGTTATAAAGAGCAACGGGCAGAACGTCAAATTCAAAACCAATTGTTTCCGGAATATTACCCGTGATTTCTTTTATTAATCCGGGTAATTGCTTTGTTGATTTTGCCTGTATCAACTCAAGTGGACAATCTTGCTTGACCTTTTCCAAAGCGGATTTATAAAAGGTTAAAATCTTGCCCTGTGCAGGAATATACGCGGCTGTTACCTGCATTGAGTTTGTATAATATAAAAGATCAATATCTTGCATAACAATAATTGCATGTATGTTAGCTTCTTGCAATAATTTTTGTGTATTAGCAACGCGTAGGTTCAATTCATCGAAAATTTCAGTCATTTTATGTTCCTATTCTTTTGCGGCAGGGCATACTTTGTTTTCACAAGCCGGCGCAGAATTGCAAACCGGAGCAGTTTTTTGTTCTTCTTTTCTTTTATAATCCGTTGTATAAAAACCGCTGCCTTTTAAAATAAAACCCGTGCCTCCTGAAATAAGCTTGGACACTGAATTACTGCCGCAGGAATTACACGTTATTTGAGGTTTTTCGTTCATACCATGTGAAATTTCTAAAACGTTTTGGCAATTAGAACATTTATAGCTGTAATTGGGCATATTTTTCTCCTAAAGTAAAAACATAAACTTAAATTTATTCAACCCCTTGCTTTCAGTCAAGACAATTTTCGTAGAAGTAATAACAAACCGGGGTATGCACTTAAATCAAAACCAAAAAATGTTTTATTAAAATTATCAGCGTTATTTTTTTATCAAAATTCCATACGAAAAAACTCAACGATTTAATGGAGGGTACAATTTCGCGAAACATAGGATAACAGCATTTAAAGTTTTCGCTACGCTATAGAATGTTAGCTTTGAATTTTTAGAAAGTAGTTAAATAATGCATTTTAATTCTGGGTCTTCTCTGAAAGTCGTTGCATCGTTAACTTTTTCTATTTTCTTTTTAGAGTTTCTAATTTGTATAAAAACTTCGGGATAAACTTTGCCGTGTATAACAATTGTAGGAGGTTTTGGAAAGTATATCTTTTCTTTTAATTCTTCTCGCTCTGCAGTAACTTTATTAATGGTTGAATTAAATTCTTTTAATTGTTTAAGCATTTCAACGAATTTAACTTTTCGTGCTCCGATTAAGCCCTTAACAAAATTGCCCAAATCACGAAGAAAATTTTCTCCGAATTGCATTTTCATATCTTCGATATGCTCTTTATATTGTAAAGATAAATCCTTAATTTTTTTATTTAGTATATTAACTTTTTCTTCGATTTCAGGGTCTTTGCCTGCAATTAGAACGGTTTTTTGGAATGATGTTGAACCGGCCACTCCAACGTCAAGCCCGTTTTTCCCGATAATAGTTCCTCCTATTACGTTAGCATCAACGTGTACGGTTTCTTTGGAAAAAACTTCGCTTTGTACGATTGATTCTTTTACGTTAATTCGCCCGCCAGCTTTAATGTTTGCGTGCTGAATAAACTTTGTTTGTATATTACCTTTTGCAACGACCCTGCAAGTTCCCTTATCCTTGCCTAAAATACCGTGGGCAACGATAATGTCTCCTCCTGCTTCAACGTATGCGTCTTCAATTGACTGATTAACTATTATATTGCCCGTTGCTTTTACTTCAAAACCGGGCTTTATTGTTCCTTTTATTTCAATACTACCGTTAACGTTTAAATTACCTGTATTAAGGTCAACGTCACTTCTTATTTCAATTTTATTTTCAACGGATATTTTACCGGAAGTATCAATTTCTAAAGCACCTTCATATTCTGCAACGTAAATATTCGGGTTATCTTTTTGCGTAACCAAACCGTGTCCGATTTTATACTTTTTTTCTCCTAGCATTTTTCCGGGAATTGGCTCGCCGTAAATAGTATAACCGTTTTCAGCAGGAATATAGGGTTTGAATTCACATATATGTTCTCCGGATTCTACTTTGGTTACAAAGTGCCTTTCTTTGAAATCCATGCTACCGTCTGAACGCAATGTGCCAACCTTCTCTTCTTTTTGCTTTATCAAAACAACGTGTTCAATCTGGCCGTTTTTAGGTTTAGTGCCTTTTGCCACGGCTATACGCGTTCCAAGTAATGCTTTGTTTTCTTCAATTTTATCTAACTGGGCTTTTATTTTATCATCTTCAAGAGGATATACAACACCGGCCATTTCTAAGGTTTCTTTTATATCAGCAAGTTCGGGCATATCATAACCTTTGGTTTCATAAATGAACATATATCCTGCTAGCTTATTCTTTGAAGTAAAAATAAGTGGCTGAACCGCTATTTTTCTTGTATCAGTAACCTTAGCAAAACCGTAACAAAGAGCAACGTATTCCTGTTTGTGAGCATCAAATTGAACATTATCGCCTTCACCTAATTGAATGAATGGTTGTATATCATAAGACCCGCTATATTTGGAAACATCGCTTGCTAAAATTGCCGTTGCAATAACTTCTCCCTTTTTAACCACGTTCTCATGGGAAGTTAAAACCATGGGTTTATTTTCCGGGTCTATGGGCGTGGAAAATGGTTGTCTTACTATGTTATCAATGAAAAATACTAGCCGTCTGTCTTCAATTTGTTCTGACATTTTTTATCCAAACTTTTTTTTTATTATCGCTATAATTTCAATTTACTTTATCATCTTTTTTATAAATATATTTTTACAATAATATTAAAAAAAATTCAAATTTTTTTTTCTTTTTTATTGAATGTTCAACAGGTAAATAAATTATTTCAAATAGTAAAACCAATTAGTGTTAAAATCTGGAATTATTTTAATATTTTAAAAAAAATTTAAAAAACTTGTCCTAAAAAAATTTTATAATTTGTATTAGAGTTTAAGAAACACTACGTTTATGGAAAATTAAAACTGCGGATATAATTATTAACGCGAAATTCGAATTATTTTTTATTTCAATAAAACTGATTTTCTCTACTTTTATTAAGAAGTGAAATTGTCCAATGTCGCCTCAGTAATTGATAATATTATTTATAACCAAATTTATCAATAATCTACTATTTCGAAATTTGAGTTTTTACTAAAAATATTATTTTAAAATCAAAGTGAAGGAAATTATTACTTTAAACCAACGGTTCAAATCCTTGGTTGTCTACGGATTTATAATTTTAGTAGTATACCGTCATTTGTAACCCCGTTTTTTAAAATTTTTATAAGGGTCATAAGGATATTTATAAATCCCTTGACTGAAATAGTGAGCATTTTTTTCTCTGTCCTCTTTAGTAAGGCCTTCAACAGGGAGTTTAAAAGAATGGGGAACAACGTAATATTTCAAATTGTGCAAAAAAAAGATGTACAAAAAAGCGAAAAGCAAAAAATAAAAGGCAATATGGCTTAACTTGCCCGTAATTATTTTCAATTTATCGGCGGCGGTGTTTAATAACAACGTAAAAATAACAATTACTAGCACTGCCGGAATAAGCCAAAACTCAAAATAGTATGGCTCCCAATAAACACCGAGAAGCGAGAATAAAATAAAATTTAAAACAAACGCCCCAAAAATGTATTTATACTTTTTTAAAGCTGGAATAAAAAATAAAATAAATATAACGAAAAAAAGAGCTAAAAAAACGGCTAACGCGTTATGCGCAATTTGTGCCCGATTGCCAATATTTTTTAAATCGTAATTAAAACGCTTGATTTTATTATACTTTAAAGTGTGCTTTTGCGATAAAAACGCATCAGTAACTCCGCGTAAAACGAGTTTTGGATGAAACTTTGAAAAACCGTCTCCCCAAGTTTCTGAAGAACGCCTTTTTGTTCTGTATGCAAAAAGCCATTTCTGAAAAGTTAATTTTTTCCATAAACTGTCAACTTTAGCCTTGTGGTCTTTTTTAAACGGCAAACCGTAATAAACAGCTCCCGACCAAAAATACGCTCCGGTTGTTAATATAGATGTTACTAGAACAATAATTGTAAAAGACTTTGCTCTTTGTTTGAAAGATTTTTTAAAAATAGATTCGCTTTTATTTTGTTTTATTGTTACAAAATCAGGGCTTTTTATTTTTAAAAAGAAAATTTTATCGGGAATAAAAAACATTACCGTAATAGAAACGCTTACCAAAACAAAATATTGATGAAACATTATCCCTATAAAAAAACAAACACCGAGTATTAAAGAATTGATGTAAAATATAATAACATTTTTTTTCGTTGTTAATTCATAAAACATCCAAAAAACAACTCCAATCCATGCTAACGGGAAAATTGCCGTGTCAATTTTTGCGGCATTATATAAATATCCGTGTGTAAAACAGGCAAGCAAAGCGCCTAAAACTCCGTATCCAAGACTGTTCGTTAATTTCGTTAATAATATTATAAGAGCGAATATACCTAAACAGGCAATTAATAAAGAACGCATACGCAGGTTAAACATCAAGTATTTAAATTTGTGCACCGTTTTGTCTTTATTCATATATTTATGAAAATATATCCCGGATATTTCGAAATGCAAATGATGGGGGTTGAAAAAATTTTTATTAACAATCATCATCCAGCGCACATTGTTTGTATAAACAACGCTGTCGTGATCAAGGGAGCGTTGAAGAAAAAATAGGTTGAATAAAAAATAAACAAAAGTTATAAGACCTGCAACGAAATATTTAATGTAGTTTTTGCCGGATTTGATTTCCAATTTTTAATCCTGATTAGCCACTTCATGTTTAATTGCATTAATTTTAGAAACTATTTCCCCTGATTTATATATATGCTTTATGACGGTTTTATCCCCTGTTCTATGCCTTAACTCTATGGTGCCAATTTTTAAATATCTAAATAACGCGTTTTCTTTATAAACAACTTCCTGAATTTCATTAAGGTTGAAAAAATAAATCTTTTTAAAAATAAGTGTGTTTTTAAAATAAACGACTTTTATCTGCACATCATCAATAAACAAATAAGAAAATAAAGAAGCTAATTTGTTATATAGGAAAATTGAAAAATGATATGCAATGATGATTAAAAATAAATACCTGCTTAGCTTAACGAATAACTCACGTTTAGGCATCTTAAACGAAAAAATTTCGGAAAGTTTGAAAAAATTGAAAATTTTAATAAGTATAAATCCTAAATTTTTATGATAAGGATAAATAACGGAAATAATTATTATGCCTAAAAATATTTTTAAAAAAATTAATGAAAACGGCTGACGATAAAAGTCAAAATCAACGCTTTTTTTATAAATATTTTTGGATAAATAATTCTTAGTCAAAGATAAAGGAAAGTTTATAATTTTAATGTAATACTTTTTTACGTTGTCAAAATTCATCAATGAACAATAAATTATAATATTTTAAATGTCAAATAAAAAATCCACAGGGAGTACAAATTTAAAATTAGATAAAAATTCGATTTATTAAAAATCGAAACAAAAATATACTTTCACAGAGGGGACAATGGCCATTGCCGCCTCTATTTAATAACTATTTTTATAAATTAAAAAAACATTTTTATTTAGAAATTCGCGTAAATAGACTGCAAACGCCTTGTTTTATTTAAACCATTTTTCGATTTTACAGAAAAATAAGGACAGAATCGTTTTTAATCCAAATTAAAAACCAAGAACAGACAAGAATGAACTCAAGCGTTTAAGTAAATCAAATTATAAGCAATAAAAAAACTGCGCAAATTAATCTGCGCAGTTTAATTAATAATTTATATAAATTAAGCGTTAACTTTTTTTCGCTTTTTCTTTTTTTTCTTTTCTCTTGCTTCAATAAACCTATCCCAAATAACTAATGTCGGGCTTGCTACGAAAATAGAGGAATAAGTTCCGAAGAAAATACCAACGAGAAGCAACAGATAAAAATTAAACAATGCATCCCCGCCCCACATTAACAAAACAAATACAACGATAAAAGTTGTAAATGACGTTATTAATGTACGGGATAATGACTCCCAAATACTACGGTTTACTATCATAATATATTCGTCTTTGTTGGTTGAGATTTTCTCGGTGTTTTCCCTTATACGGTCGAATACTACGATAGTGTCGTTAATAGAGTAACCTAGTATTGTCAAGATTGCAGCGATTATAGTAATATCCATTTCGATTTCAAAAAGGCTTACGAAACCAATCATTATAATAGTATCGTGAAGCAAAGCCACTACTGATGCAAGTCCGAATTTGAATTGAAACCTAATTGCAACGTATATTAATATAATTATTGAAACTAAAATAATTACCTCAATACTAACGCGTATGAAGTACGCCCCGATTTTAGGTCCTATAAATTGCCTGCCTTCAATTTTAATTTTAAGTTCGTTTAACTTCAATAAACGTTCAAACAAGAAGCTTCTAAAACGTTTATATGCGTTTTGTTTATCAAAATTTTTCGGTAATTTTATTTGTATTTTAAAACCTTTTTTGTTTTCTAGTTTGTAAACTTTTCCACTAAAAAATTTCGATGTAAAATTCTGCACAGAGTCTTTAATAACACCGGCAATCTCCGGCAATTTAAGTTCTTCAACTTGTTTATTTTTCCCTTTTTCATTGCTTTCTTTCATCTGGTCTTCTAAATTCTTTTTTTCCTGGGCAGTTAGTGCTAAAATTTTTACAAGCTTATCAATATTTATTGCGTTATTTTTAACGTGTAAAACAATAGACTGTTCTTTATCGTTAAAGGTTAAATCAGCAGAAATATTATCGTATTTTTTATACATCTCATGTAAAAACATATCAGATATTTTAACATCTTTACCGTTAACTTTCACGTTGTGTTCTCGCAACGTAATGTAAAAACTTCTCTTTCCGCCTTCGCCTATTGTACGGCTCGTTGTTACCTCACCGGAGGCGTTTATTTTTTTAATAATATCTTTGATTTTTTCCGCATCCATATTCATTTTTTTAGGGAAATACATATTGAAAGCAGTACCCCCGGCAAAATCGATGCCTAATTTGAAACCGCCTTTAAGTATAACGGATAATATAGAGGCAACGATTAATAATGCGGATACAATTAAAGTTATTTTTGATGTTCTTACAAAATCTATTCTATTTTTCATAATTAAGACCTACCCGGATATTTTTTAAATATGGGAAAAATGGATATTTGCTTTATCTTCAACCAAGAAACGATCATCATCATAATTGTTTTAGTAAAGAAAAGCGCTGTAAACATACTCGCTGCTATACCGACTAACAATGTCCATCCGAAACCTCTAATAGGGCCTGTACCTACCTGTGAGATAACTAAAGCCGCCATAATCGTGGTTATACTGGCATCGAGAATAGTTCTAAACGCTTTACCGTATCCGGCTTCGATTGAAGCTTCTACGCTACGGCCGGCACGAATTTCTTCTTTAATACGTTCGTTTATAATTACGTTTGCGTCAACTGACATACCTATTGTCAGGATAATCCCCGCGATACCCGGTAAAGTTAGAGTTAAACCTAAGCCTGCCAAAATTGCAGTTAAAATCAAGAGGTTTAATAAAACCGCAATATTTGCAATTAATCCTGAAACACGGTAATACAAAATCATAAAAATTATAACTGCAATTACTGCGATAATCATTGCCATGATACCCGTTTGAATCTGTTCCCGGCCTAAACTTGGTCCCACAACGCGTAACTGTTCGATTTTTAAAGGCACTTTTAGCGCGCCCGCTTTTAAAATACCGGCAAGGAACGAAGCTTCACGCGGGGTAAAATTACCCGATATTTGCCCCCTGCCTGAAGGTATTTCTTCTCTAATATAGGGTGCGCTCTTCATTTTTCCGTCAAGCAAGATTGCCAAAAGTTTGCCTTTGTTATTTTTCGTTATTTTTGCAAATTGCTCAGCACCGTCTGCATTTAATTCAAAATCAACAACGGGATTATTGGACATTCCGCTTGATTGATAGTTTACTCTTGCGTCTTTTATTAAATTTCCTTCAAGTAATATTTTTCGCTTTAAAACAACTGCGCCGATAGTTTTCGGTAAACCGAATTGGTCGCGCTTCTGTACATCGTAAATATTGGATCCGGTCGGGATTGTAATAACCTTTGGCTGTTCTGTATAAATATCACGAAGAGATATTGAATACGTTTCTTCGGGATTACGCGCCGCTTTTTTAAATAATACTTTCAATTTTCGGATTACAGAAAGGTCTGTAATATATCTATCATCAATATTTGCTTGCTTTCCTTTATAAGTATATGGAATAGACCGCATAAAGTTTTCATCAACGATCTGCATGGTTAAATTACCCGTTCTGGTTAAAATTTCTTCTGCAGCAGCAACGTCGTTTGCACCGGGTAGCTGTATAATAAGCGTATTATTAGGGCCTTTTCTTATGCTGACCTCAGAAACACCGAATTGGTCTACCCTATTTTGAATAACCTGCCGTGCCCTTTCAGGAGCGTCCTTTATTTCAACTTCAATTCTATTATCGATAAATTCTTTTTGTAAGCGTTTTGCTTCGGCTAACCTTTCTTCAGCAGTTTTATCTTTCCATTCAGGGTCTTTTTCAAGCTGCTTTTGATACATTTTATATCTGTCAATAAATTTTTGTCTTAGTTGCTGTTTTAATTTATCAAGGTCTACTCCAAGCACAATGTGTATTCCGCCAGCAAGGTCTAAACCCAATTTAACAATCTCTTTTTTTAAGTTTTTAATTTTTTGTATTTCGTTTAATCTTTCAATTTCCTTTTTTGCCTTTATTTGAATGCTGATAAATTTTTCAGCAAATTCGTTAACTTTTTCATCTTTTAAAGCCGAGCGGGATTTCTTTAAAAGCTTAACAATGCGTGCTTTAGTCATTTTCAATACAAGTTCATCCGTATCGTTTCTAATATCCAGATAAACTTTATCCTGTGATTTTTGAAAATATTGTTTATGGTCGTTTATAATCCTGCGCAAATCCTCGACTTTTGAAAAAATTGCATCCCTCATCAATTCAAGTTTCCGGGGCGCAACGTTTGCTAGATCTTTTTGCCCAATCGGAGTTTCGTAATACCAATAATAAGTTTCTTTTAAAGACCAAAAACTCACAATCAATACAATTAAAATCAACATAATACGTGCAAACTTACTTTTCATTTATCCTCCAAAATATTTAGCTGGCCGGGTTTATTTTAAATATCTATTTGAATTACTGCTACTATGGCTGCTTCTCCCGCGGCCTCTCTTTTTCATACCGAATATCAAATATAAGAACAAAATAAGTGCCGAAATAATAACAAAATAAATTTTCGTATAATCGACCTTATCTTTTTTCAGGGTATTTTTTTTTTCCTGATTTTTACTTTTTATTTGTTTATCGGGTTTTATTTTCTCTGCTTCACTAACACGCTTGTTTTTATTTTTTGCGTTTTCCTGCTGAATAACTTTATTGCCGTGCCTGTCAAAAATAATTGTTCCCCGTTTTACCCCCGAGGTATCTTTTTCATCGGGACCAACGGGCAATTTAGAATCCGGTTCTTTTTTTTCCCTAACAGACTGATTTTTTTTATCTTTTTGTTCATTGTTACCGGAAGCATTATTTTCATTTCCGTTCTGTTCAATTACGAAACCGCCTCTAACCACACCGCTTTTTTCTGCGGAATTTAAGAAACGGCCACTTAAAAAAATAAATATTGTTCCTATAAAAAAAGTTAATAAAAACTTAACTTTTTTTTTATTAAAAATCATTTTATTTTGACATTACCTGTTGAACAGAATTTTTCATAACTTCAATTTTTACCTCGTTGCCTATTTTAGCAATAACAACGTCATCCTTTACATCTGAAACAATTGCAACTAATCCGCCCATAGTAACGATTTTGTCGCCTTTAGTCATGGCAGCTATTTGCTTCTGCCTCATTTTTTCCTTTTTCTGTTGCGGCCTGATTAGCAAAAAGTAAAAAATTACAAAAACCAAAACCATAAACCCAATTGATACTAAGCCCGGCATTCCGCTTTTAGAACCAGCTGCGCTTACAATTAACGAACTCAATGTTAACATTTTATTCCTCTTTATTTAAAAAAATTTTTTATGTGCTTAAATCAAGCACAAAAATAATTGAAATTTTACTTTCAGTCAAGTAATTGATATAATAATTTACCGAATATTATTAATTATGGAAAAAGAATTATTCTCTTATCAAAACTTTATGTTTATAATTTAATATAGCATTATTTAATATGTTTGAAAATAGAACAAAAATTAAAACCGCACGAGAGTAATATTTTGAGCAACATTTTAGTTTCTGTAACAATTAAAAAAGAATTTGAAGATATTATCAAAAGTTTTTTTATTACAAAATGTCTTAATTCCGTTGTAATTAAAGACCCTTTAAAATTACCCGGAGAAATAAAGCACGCTTTATATGACGAGCAAGATAAAAAAGAAGGTTTCGTTAAAATTACATCAACCTTCCCTTTTAGAAAAAAGTATTTAAAAAATAATATTACCTTGTTTTTAGAACGCCTTACTCCTGAATATAAAATTAATTTTACAATAATACCTAAAGAAAACAATGAATGGAAATCTTTCTATAAAGGCGTTGAAATTGAAGGAATTATAAAAATTATACCACCGTGGCTGGTTAATGAAAGCAAAGAAAAACGTATAATACAAATAGATCCGGGCGCCGGTTTCGGTACGGGAGACCATGCAACGTCAAGGTTATGTTTAAATCAACTAAAAAACATTCAAATTCAAAACCGGAATGTTGCAGATTTGGGATGTGGTAGCGGTATTTTAGGAATAACGTGTAAAAAGTTTGGGGCAAACCGAATTCTTATGCTAGAACACGATATTAACTCGGTAAATAACGCAAAGCATAACGCAAAACTCAATGGGGTTGAAAATGACGTTGATATAAGACATTTTGATCTGATGAAAAAAAAAATACCCGGCTTAAATAAATTTGATGTTATTTTTTGTAATATATGGCCTCATGTAAATAAACACGTTGCTTTGCTTAACGCGCAAAATTTTAAAAAAAATACACAAATTTTGTTTACAGGTGTTTTTAAAAAGGACCATGAAAATTTTAATTCTTTTCTCTTAAAGAACGGTTATAAAATTTTGGATATAAAAACGTTAAAAGATTGGTATTTATATATCGCGACTTTTAAGAAAAATATCCTTACTTAGAAGCAAAGGCAGGTAGTTATGTTAAAAAAAAACCTATGTTCGGCTTTAATAATTTTATCCTTAATATTATTCATTTCATGTAAAAAAGAAAAAAAAATCAAAGAACAGAAAATTGCGAAAGCGTTAATAATGCAAATTAAAGGAAAGGTTTTAATATCAAAAGAATTTAAAGCCCCTTTGGAAAAATGGACTCCGGTTAAAACCAAGCAAGTTATTACAAGGGGAACTTATTTACGCACAAGGTCACAGTCTTCATGCGATTTGCTTCTTAATAACGGCACTAAAATAAAAATCATTCAAAAATCCATAGTACTTATTCAAAATATATCCGTTTCTGAAAAAGGAGAACAAAAATCCAAATTCAAATTATATATCGGGTCTATTTTATCCAAATCATCTAAACTTGTAGGAAATTCTTATTATTCTATTAGCACACCTACGGCAATAGCCGGAGTACGCGGAACCGAATTCGTTGTAAATGCAACGGAAGACAAAACGAGTGTTTCCGTTAATGAAGGCAAAGTCTGGGTAAAAAGAAACATTGCCCTTGATGCAAAACAGCAAAACCAGCAGGCAAAAGTTATTGCTAAAACTGCTACACAGGAAATTGAACTTGCTCCGGGGCAGGCATCGGATATAAAAAAGCAGGATAACGAAAAAATCAAAACCGCGGTTGAAAAAGCAAAAAAAGGCGAAAAAATAAACATTGAAGAAATCAAAAAAACAGCAACGGTAAAACCGCGAACCGTAACACCAAATGAGAAAAAACAGTTTGTTATTTTTGAAGACATTAGAAAAATGCCGACCGCGGAAAAAGAAAATTACGGTGTGTTACTAATATTAGCAGGACCGGACACGGAAATTTTTATTAACGGAAAACTTGAGGGAAAAGAAATGTTAATGAAAATTGCTAAAACAGGAATTTATGATATAAAAATAACGAGAAACGGGCAAACAATAAAAAACGTAAAAGCTGAAATTAAAAGTAAACAAAAAACTGAAGTCAAAGTTGCCGACCCGGTATTCTTTGCACCGGAAACAGAAGCTGAGAAAAAGGCGTTACAAAAAGCCAGGGAAAAAGTTTTCGGAGATGATAAACCCAATACTAACATAGACCTTGATTCACCGGGTAAACCTTTTAGCAACGACAAACCAAACACCGGCGTAAATTTTGAAAATCGTGATGTTAAAAAAGAAGCAAACCGTGAGTTAGATGAACGAAGTAGCAAACTCAGGAACAACGAAACCACCCGCCGTCAAAGAGAAGCGGTTAAAAAAGCTACTCAAGATCCCGGAAAATCCGATTACGGCAGCGGCGACGATGTAATGAAGGCATTGAAAAATCGGAGGAAAAAAGATAAAAAGCCGGCGGATAAAATATTCGACTAAAAATTAAGATAATTTTGGATTTTATAAAATTAATGCTAGATTTAAAATAAAAACTAAAAAGAGAGAATTATGGCAAAAGTTAAAGTAGAAGTAAACTTGAAACAAAACGTTATGGACCCACAAGGACTTGCAGTTTCAAAAGCGCTAAAAAAAATGGGTCTGGAAAATATAAGTGACGTTCGAATAGGTAAAGTTTTTTACCTTAATTTCAATGGAGAAAAACCGGATGATAACGAAATTAAGAAATACTGTGATAAACTCCTTGCTAATCCGGTTATTGAAAATTTCGACATTATACATTAACAATGTTAGGGGTGTTTAAATGAAAAAAATTATAAGTGTTTTTGTAGTAATTTTAATTTTGATGTCTTTATTTTTTTGTAAACAAGGAGATATAGCGCCTGCTTCAGGCATAAAAAAGGAAAAAGCTTTATCAGATAGAAGCCGTATAAGACGGACTAAGACCTTTTTTCGAAAAGAAAAATTTTCAAGAGAACAAAGTAAAGACAAACAGACATATGGAGGCGCTTCAAACGTTAACACACCTTCCGGGCAAACGGGTAAAACCGCTTTACAAAAGCAAACGCGTAAGATTTCAAGAACGGCAAATTTAAGCATTAGTGTTGAAAATTTCGATAAAGCATATAAAAAAATACTAAGTATGACCGAGGGCGTTGCTTATGCATATATCGCTTCCTCAAATACCTATGTAAAATCAAACAACGATAAATACGGTAACATTAAAATCCGCGTTCCTTCGGATAATTTTAGAGATATATACGTTAATTTAAAATCAATTGGCAAAGTAAAAACAGAGAAAGTTAAAACCAAGGATTTCACAAAGCAATATTTCGACCTTGAAGCACAACTTAGAACTGAACAGGGTTATAAAGCGAGACTTGAAGCTATTATGAAAACCAGGGCAAAAACGTATGATGAAGTTCAGGACGCTTATGAACGCATTAGAAAGGTTCAAAAGAAAATTGACAGGATAAAAGGATTTATGCGTTATATTAATTCAATGACGGATTATTCGACCATATACATTTCCTTATATGAAGGCGATGCCCCCGTAGCAACGAGAAGTTTCGGCAAAGTTATATCCCGCATTTGGACAGGCATTAAAACGGGTATTTATAACATGATTCTCGTTTTTTCATATTTACTTGAATACGCTCTAACGTTAAGCATTTTACTAGCCCTTTTTGTATTGGGATATTTTAGTGTCCGTAAATATTTAAAGAATAAAAAAACGGATAAGTGAATATAGATTAAATATTTTTGAAAATATATAAAACAATTTAGGATAAGCATCTATGCGTACCCTAAAAATAAATTTTACAGAAAATCAATACGAATTGGTATAAAAACATGAATAAATACTTGACGGTAACAAAAAGGACATAGTGAAAAAGAAATATTGAAATTTATTAAGCTAAACTACAGTTACTTAAAATAGAAAACAAAATCATATAAGTTATTATAAATACGTTTTTTAAAAATGTGTTGCACATTTAATAAACTACAAAATAATCAGAGCTACGTTATTTTATATTTTAAACGAAATTTTTTAATTTTACCTTTGTTACTCGTAACGAATAAATACGTTTTATTATATGGTTTTATATCAGTAGGATAAAAAACATTTATAGTAAAAACGCCTAAGTTATGGGGCAAAAATTTCTCGTGTTTAATAATATTAGGCGTTTCTCTGATTAAACCTAAATTGTCCCTACCCTCACCTTTACCTGAAAAAAAGTTTGTTTTATATAAATTTCCTTTGGATTTAATATAAATCATAGGATTTATATATGAAACAGGCATACCCCTAAATGATATTGTTAAGGATAAAATTGGGAAAGCGTGTTTTGTCTTAATCAAATGCGCATTTAAAACGTAAAATCCGGATTTTCTAAAAAATATTACCAGCCAAACACCTAAGGCGGCTATTATAGTAAAAATCATAGTAATTATGTGCAAAATTTTAATTCTCCTTTCTTAAGTTTACAAATTTTAGTCAAGGGCTTTAATCATATCGGATTCAACTCCGTCTTTCCTTCCGATTAACTCATAAATTCTTACGGGTTTATGCTTACCTTTTACGCGGATAAGGTCTAATTCACGAACAACGAACCATTCTTTTACAAGCTCGTAAGTAAATTCGCTTATGATTATATTCGTTGTATAAACTTTATTTACGCCTTCTAAACGGGCTCCTAAGTTTACGCTATCTCCCATTATTGTATAGTTTTTACGTACTTCCGACCCCATATTTCCAACCGTCATTACACCGGAATTAAGGCCGATACCTATATCAATTTTTAAGTTTTTCTCTTTAAACACTGCATATTCAGGATTGTTTTGCAATTCTTCGTTTAATTCATGTACTTTTTCCATCATGCGCAAACACGAATCAGCCGCTAAAGCAGCGTGATTTTTAATCGGTACTGGCGCGCCCCAGAAAGCCATAACAGCGTCCCCTATGTATTTATCAAGAGTACCACGGTATTCAAACAATAGGTTTGTCATATCGCTTAAATATGCGTTTAATAACGTAACGAGTTCTTGTGGTTTTAAGTTTTCAGAAATCGTAGTAAATCCGCGAATATCAGAAAACATTACAGTAAGTTCTCTGTCTTCACCACCGAGTTGTAATTTATCAGGGTCGTCCATAAGTTCCGTTACAACTTCCGGGTTTACATATTGCGAGAACATTCCTTTGATTTGGCGTTTTTCTTTTTCTTCTGTTAATACGCGGTAAACAATAATTGCAAGGAATAGAATCATTGAAAACGCCATTAACAATACCATATTAATTAAAACGTAAAAATGATTAAAAATTATCATTCCGGCAAAGAATATAGCGAATTCAGTTACTATGAACATCAAAAAAGCTTTCCAAATTTTAACACGGGGCAGTACAATTACAAAAGCAACGAGTAAGAAAAAATATATCAGCGCGTTAACTCCTGTATTTATCGGATAAATAAACTCTTCGTTAAAAATTGTGTAAAGCGCGTTTGCGTGGATTTCAATTCCGTAAAGTATTTTATACGGTGTTGTAAAATAGTCACGACCTTCACCTAAACCCGCAGATGAATAAAAACCGTTTAAAATTATTCTGTTTTTATAATTAATCCTGTTATCATAGTTTTTCATTCTTTGCATTTGAACGCCTTCAAAATATGGCTGGTTGTCAAATGACTGATGTTGCCCCTGAAAATTTATTCTCATTTGGCCGGTATAATCTATGGGAACAGTAACGTCTTTGGTAGTGTATTTTTTTACTTTCCATCCCTTAGGTATAGGGTCAAAACCTTCAATTTTTTGAACGTCTTGTTCAAAAATAGGCACACGGGCATTTTTAAACTTAATGTGTTTGCCGAAAACAACTTCAACGTCTTTTGCTTTAACGTTATAATATTTCATTGCAATTATCATATCGATTGTAGCAACAAAGCGTGGTTTTGCCATAATGGGTTTTTTACTTCCGTCATTAGCTTTATACATTCTTTTATCATAAAATTTAACAATAAGGGGCATTTTACGAACAACGCCGTCAGAATCTAGGTAAATCATTGCGCTGCCCGAGCCGGCAGAATATTTCATTATTTCCGGAACTGGAAATTTTAAGTCTCTATGTATTTTAATTTTAAAATCTTCCGGATTTTTTACGTTTAAATAGTAATCCTTCATGTATTTAATACGCTCGGCAACAATTTCCGGTGCAAACAGTCCCGTTACCTTTGTTGAAGCTAAAAAGTCGAAAACGAGAAAACCGCCTCTATTCTTTTCAACCTGATTAACCTTTTCGTTATATTCCTTAATTTCTTTTAATTTATTAAAGAATATAGGGTCGTCAATAGTATTTTTAAGAAGCTGTTTAATATCAACAATCAAATTTTTAGGGTTGATTTTTTTAAGTTCGTTTTTTTTAATATGCACTTCGGGTTTTAAATTTCCGATTTTATCCTGATTAATATTGGTATCGATAAATTGCTTCATCGCACTAACGTTTTGCTTTTTTAAAAGCAAAGAACCGTATTTATCAAAGAAAATATCGTAAAAAACTATATATGGCCTGTATTTAAAATCCGGCGGAGCAAAAAAGAAATCTAAAAATTTTTTGTGAACGCTTCTAGGCCAGGGCCATCTGCCTAATTCGTTTAAACTACCCTCGTCAATACCGAAAATCATTATAGGGCTTTGAACTTTTTTTCCAACTTTAATAGCAGTTCCCTGCTGGACAGATTCCTGTGATATTAAATGGTCTCGAGACAAATGCGCTTTCCATTGAAAACGCGCATCGATTAAAAAATTCTCAAAGTTGTTAATAAATGTAACGCTTGACAATATATATACAACGAAAATGCAAACCAGTCCGATTATAACCGGTATTATGTTCTTTCTAAGTAGTTCTTTATTTATCATAAAAGCCCCCGAAAATTATATATTTTTATAATACACGCTGAAAAAATTATGTCAAGAACGCCTTTAATATATTTTAGAAAATTTATGTCATTAAGTAAAAATATTTACAAAATTATTAATTTAAAAAAATTATTGCATAAATTTGATTTATTGCGCCTGTGTATTTAAATATTTAGCATGATTTTTTTTAAAAATAGAAAAACGGAAAAAAAAGATACATACTTCGGCGATGATTTAACAGCTGATGATAAATTATTCTATATCCTTAATATCGGAAATCACGAATACAGAAAAAACCGTAAATACATCCTCGATGAAATTGTTTTCCGCCTTGAATGCGGACACCCTATTAAAAACATTGCTTCATTTATCCATGATTTTGTTTATAAAACGTGGGAAAACAAAATTAGTAAACGTAAATTAACACGATGGATAAAAGAAACGTATAAATACAAAATCGAAGCTATAATTGCCAGAGGCGGATTTAGAAAAAAATAATTAGAATTATCCCCGGTCCAATTCAATTTTCAATTTACAATTATTTTTATTAACAAAAAAATCTATGCGGATTTTCAATGTTTTTAATCTTTTTAGAAAAAAATCTTTGTTCTCATTAAATAGCTTAAAAACGCATTTTCGGGCAAGGTAAAATTCGTCAATTATTAATTTTTCGCAACGCTTTAAGTTATTCTCATAAACGAAAGCTATGCCGGAACTTTTTTTCATAGTAAATGTATATTGCAAATCTTGCTTTTTGCCATTAGATGAAAGCGTAACCCTATTAAGCCCTCTTTGCTGTCTTAAAATATTTATTCTCTGCAAAATTGCTTTTTTTACGTTGATTTTATTTTTATAAAACGACAAATAATAACGCAAAACCGGTTCGTAAATTTTATCTTTAAATAATTGCGCGGCCACAGTATTGCCTTTAATTGCCGGTAAAAGAACTTGCCCTGCTTTTATTATTTTATCTACACTTGATTTTTTTATCCCGTATAGCAAATAAGCAACGGTAATTTTTTTTGCGTTGTTTTTATTTAAAACGAGTACTTTTTCCATATATGGTTTTGAGCGTTTTAAACTATGACCTGTAACTGTTTTATTTAAAATTTGCATAACCTCCGAATAATTCCGCACACTGATTTCTTTTATCCGTTTTTGAATTATTTTTAATAGGAACGTTTTCTTTTTCTCCGTTATGTTTTCATATCCGTTTTCAAATTTAAACACGACAAAAAAATAGTTATTAGTTGAAAAAGCCGTCTTATTTTTCCACAATGGCGGTTTACGATTTTGCATTATAATGCTTTTGGGATTTGTTGAAATCTCGCTTGTGTTCGAAACGCCTTTTTGCGTTTTGACTCTGTAAGTATAAATTTTATTTTTCTGCGTTGAATTATCTATAAAGCGTTTTTCCATTATCCTTGCAATATTTTCGTATCCTCCTTGGCCGTTTTTTCTTTGCACAACGAAGGGCCCGTTTAATTTTGAATGTATAACTAATTCAATTTTAGCCCATCCTTTAACATTGGCGCTGATTAGAGTCATTGTAGATGCATTAGCTGTAAATAAAGTAAGGTAAATAAAAAGAGAGAAAATAACAATTTTATATTTTTTCATAGCCATTCCATAACCTACGCTTTAAATCTTTCATTATTTCTTTTTTCGGGACTAATACGATTTAAATAAAGCGTTTTTTCCTGCATTATGTTAACTGAACCGAATTATACTAATAATACTTTAAATTTTATGCAACCGACACTTTAAAGTGTCGGTTGAAAAGCAATTACAATATACAATACTTTGATTTTAAAATCACTTTAGTATACTAATAAAATTTTAAATTTAAAGACAAAGTGCGATTAAAATCCGCGGCTGCAAGTAAATTGCAAAAGCGTTATTTTTTTAGATTTACCTAATTTCAAACTTGTACCTATAAAATCCATTAATTTGATTCCAGAATTATTTTAGTATACGGTTTTTTTTGTAAATCTGTTTCCCTTATTTCAAATATTGATAATTTATTCCTAAATTGGTTTTGATAATAAAGATTTTAGAGTTTTACGTTGTTAATAAAACAAAGCAAATAAAAATCAATGAGGCAAAGTATTGAAACGCAAAATTTTTATTCTAGAAAATGAAGAAGATAACATTTTAGTTTATAAATATGTATTACGGGATTTTATTCTCTTGATAAAGGATAATTTGGAAGATGCAATTGATTATGTAAAATCAGATGATTTTAATACTGTGGATATTGCAATTTTAGATATTAATTTGGGAGACAGTTTAAAAATCGGCGGGTTTAACGTTGCTTATCAGATAATAAAAAAAAGCACGTTAATTCCTATAATAATTTGCTCTGCTTATGCTGATGAAAACCGGGTAAGGCAAAACGCCCGGCGAATAAATGCCCTGCTTGTAAAAAAACCCGTTGAAGAAAGTATTGTTGAGGAGATTTATGAAATGATCCAAACGAATTCCTGTTTGCGCATAAGCGATATTGAACAGGCAACAAAGGAATTTATCACGGGAGCGGCATATTTAAAATATATAATGGAAAACGATTTTACTTTTTCTCCAACGATGCTTGATAAAATGGATTTTGTTCAAAAAATTGAAACAAAAATTATTAATGATTTCAATTTAATAAGAGAGGCTAAAACAAAAAATATTGCAATCTCGCAGGATAGTAAAGGCGATAGTGATTTTATTGATGTTTTCAAAGAAGAGTTGACTTTATATATTGAAACGCTTTTATACGTTGTTGATTCAACAATGTATAATCAATTAAACATAAGTAAAAACGAAATCGAATTTATTGAAGAAATAACATCAACGGGTAATTTTATATTAAATAATATTGGAAACTATATTTACGAACAAAAGGCAGGATGAAGCAAATGCATAAAATTTTCGTTATAGACGACGAAGAGGATAATCTCCGCGTTTTTTCTATTTTATTTAAAACGCTTAAACTTGAATACGGGTTTGAATGCGATTTGTATTTAATCAAGCCGGAGGACACAGAGGATTTAGAAAATAAAATCATGGAAATCAATCCTGATATTATATTCCTCGATATCAAGCTTCCGTCAAAATCAGGTATTGAAATTTTCGACTCACTTCGAATGTTAGGGTATAACAATCCTATTATTGCTCAAACTGCATCGGTAACGCGTAACGAAGTGGAAGTGTATTCGGAAATTTTTTCTGACGGGTTGCTGGAAAAACCCATTAGCCATGAAAAAATTATAAATGCCCTTGAAAATCACGGTTTATGGATAGAAAAAACAATTAAGTAATATACTAAAGTGATTTTAAAATCAAAGTATTGTATATTGTAATTGCTTTTCAACCGACACTTTAAAGTGTCGGTTGCATAAAATTTAAAGTATTATTAGTATATTAAGAGGCTATATTGGCCAATTATATTGTTTACATAGAACCAAATTAATCAACAATCTATTTCGAATTTTACGTTAATATTAATTTTAATCAACGGGAAAACTTGAATACAATACTTTGAAACTTTGTTGCAATGTAATCAGTTTAATTCCAAAACGCAAACAAATTTGATTTTTTAAAACAAGACAGACTGAAACCAAATATAAAAACACGGTTTTCAACATTTCTCAAAACAATTCTGCTTAAAAATCTGTGTCTAAAATCCAATAATCCCGGCTGAAATTTTGTTTTCTATTTTCCATGTTTTTTCCTCAAACTTTCAATCCACTCGAGATACTTTTTTACGTTGATTTCCTTGCCGTTTTCAGTAGGCGTATAAAAATCAAGCTGTGTTTCAAGATAATTTTGCTCTACCCAATGACCGGGATAATCATGAGGGTATTTATACCCTAAACCGTGACCTAATTTTTTTGCACCTTTGTAATGCGAATCCTTTAAATGAGAAGGCACTTGTAGCATCTCGTTAGTATTAACGTACTCAATTGCTTTGCCGATTGCAATTGTTGTGGAATTGGATTTAGGCGAACCGGCTAAAAAAGTAACAAGTTGGGCTAAAATTAAACGTGATTCGGGCATACCTATTTTTTCAACCAGAGAATAAGCAGATTCTGCAAAAGTTAACGCAAAGGGCTCGGCAAGGCCAACGTCTTCTGCGGCAAATATTGCGCATCTCCTAGCAATAAAACTAATTTCTTCGCCGGCTTCAAGCATTCTTGCAAGGTAATAAAGCGAAGCGTTCACATCACTGCCCCGCATACTTTTGATAAACGCGCTAATAATATCATAGTGAAAATCTCCGTCACGGTCATATAAAACCCCGCGCCTTTGAATACTTTGCTCTGCATCTTCCCGAGTAATAACAATCTCGCCCTTATCGTTTTCCGGCGTTGTTAATACGGCAATTTCAAGCGCGTTTAAAAGCCGTCTTGAATCACCGCCGGATTGTAAAATTAAAAAATCCAGAACCCTATCTTCCATTTTTACCTTTTTGTTTCCTAGTCCGCGTTTTTTATCATTCAAAGCGTTTTGGGCAATTTGCTTAAGAGATTTTTCATCGAGAGGTTTTAATTCAATAAGCGTCGTTCTTGAAGCGAGTGCCGGAACTAAATAAAAAAACGGGTTGAAAGTCGTTGCCCCGATTAAAATAATATGCCCTTTTTCCACCGCTGGCAAAAGTCCGTCCTGTTGCGTTTTGTTAAACCTATGTATTTCGTCAATAAAAACAATTGTGCGTTTTGAATACATTTCTGCGTTGTCTTTTGCCTGATTTATAACCTGCCTTAATTCTTTTAAACCATGAGTTACAGCGTTAAGAACCACAAACCCTGCTTTTGTGATATTTGAAATTACGTTTGCAATACTCGTTTTGCCGCACCCCGGCGGACCGTATAAAATAATCGAGGTAAGGCGGTCTGCTTCAATTAATCTGCGCAAAGCTTTTCCCTGTCCTGTAACGTGTTCCTGACCGACAAACTCATCAAAACTAACGGGTTTCATGCGCTCTGCAAGTGGTTTTAGGGAATCATCCATTTTGAATAAGGTCATAGTGAAATAATATACTAAACAAACCATAAATACAAAAACAATTGACGATTTGAGCTTAAATTTCAAATTAACTAAAAGTTCCATTTTATCTTAATCTTAAAATTACTTACTAAAAGCATAAGTTTTTTTCCCGTTTTCCCGTAAAAACTTATAAAAAGTCAAAAGTCACGAAAAGTCACAATGTTAACGAAAAAGTCACAATGTTAACAGAAAGGTAACTTTGGGTAACAAAGGTAACTTTTGATGTTTTTTTTTAAAAAAATGCTTTAAAATTTATAATACAATTTTTTTAAATTAAGGCGTTTTATGGGGTTATTCTATCATCCGTGTGATGTAATTTTTAAATCAAAATTTAAACATAAATTTATAATATATTACATAAAAATATTTGTTCTCGTCATCTTATTTCTATTATTTGCCACTAGTATTTTTCCGGCAAAAAAAATAAAAAAAGAAAAAGTTAGCTCTCCTAAAATTTCACATTCTTCGGGAACCTATTACAAAGAATTAAAAATTGAAATAAAATCAAAAACTAAAAACGCAAAAATATACTATACAATAGACGGAAAGCCGCCGCTTAACAAAGGTGGGCAGCCGCACAGAAAAGCAAAGTTATATAAAAATCCCGTGTTAATTAATAAATCCTGTAAATTAAAGTGCGTTGCTTTTAAAAAAGGAAGCAAAGCCAGCAAAACAGTAACAGCAGAATACACGTTGAAAATGCCTTCACTTGCGTTTTCCTTAGATAAAACCGAGTATTACAACGAACAAAAACTGGAAATTAAGTTAAAGCACGTTGAAAAAAATAAAATTTCCCGCTATTCCATTTTTTATACAACAGACGGTAGCGAACCCGCACACAAAAACGGGAAATCCCTTGAAAACACAAAATTATACAAGGATAAAATTGAAATTGACAAAACAACTACGGTTAAAGCCGTTGCTTATAAAAAGGCCTGGGAACAAAGCCAAATCATATCAAAAGAGTTTGTAATTAAAATAAGCCCTGTTGATTTTTCTCATAAAGCCGGGGAACATTTCAAGGGTATAGATTTAGAGTTAACGGGTAAAACTAAAAACGCAAAAATATTTTATACAACAAACGGGAGTGAACCGGAACACCACAACGGAAAACCAAAGGGTAATACAAAAATATACAACGAAAAAATAAAAGTATATGAAACGAAAACCATTAAAGCGTTTTCATGGAAAAAAGGGTTAGGAGCATCCGAAACAACGGAAAAAAAATTCGTTATTAATAAAATAGCGGGTAAAAAAATATTTATTTTACAATTTATTAAGAAAAAAAACTCCGAAGATTATGCTTTTGGCAAATCCGTTCCAAGAAGTATTAGAAGCGTACTTCGAAAAAATAATAAAGTTAAATATTCTTCTAAATCCATGTCAAATCAAAAACTATTGAAAAGAAAATTTCAATTCATTATTAAAGGCAAATATATAGTCCGTAAAGGAAAAATGCGTGTTCAATTTTCCGTTGTTCACTTAAAAAAAGATAAACCCGTTTTAATCGCAATTGCTAACGGCTACCCGGACTACCGTATGTTTAGATTAATAGATTCCATTGCCGGACTTGTAAATAAACAATTAAATAAAAAAATAAAAATACTTTTATCCAGAGTTTTAATCCTCACAATTGATCCTAAAGGAAAAATAAAGCGAAGCAATAGAAATAGTTTAGACGGTTTTGACCTATCCGATTTAAACTTAAAAGGCATAAAGTTAACGAGAAGAAATTTAAGCAATATTAATTTTCATAACAGTGATTTAACTGATGCGAATTTAAGCCATTCAAATGTCAGGGGCGTTAATTTCAGCGGGATAAAATATGACGGAATGAAAAGCATGAAAAGCTGTTTAAATTTCACCGAAGCAAAGGGAATAAGCATGGGAATGCTTAATCAGGTTTACGTTCACGATTTCTTTATAACAGCCGGGCTTGGATTCGGTGCGTCTGAAATTTATTCAAGTTCTGCATACAACGTAGAACTTAGCCAGCTCGGGTTGACCACCGAAGCAAATCACGGTTTTTCCTTTAAAGTTAAAGCCGGAGTATGGTGGTTTATGCACGAGTATTTCGGCTTGTTCGCTTATGCTTCTTTTGAACATAACATATTAATCGAAAAAATACCGGCTTATCAAAGCGTTTCAGCGCACGATGAATATTACAAAATTAATTATTTAATAATAAACGCAGCAGGGGCACTTAGGTTAAGTAATTTCACTTTTTTTGTTGGGTTTTTTATGGGTTTTCCCTTAGGTTTTAATAAAGACGAAGATGAATTTTACAGCATTAGGACAACGCTCGGCTTAGGCGCAGGTTTAGGGTATAAATTCCGTTTAAGCATGAAAACGTATATTTACGTGGGCTTTGAATACAAACTTCATTTCTTAAAATGGGGTTCATCAGACAAATTCGAAGACGGAACCGGGGGAAGCAAGTTCATGACATTTTATCTCGATGTATCTTTTTTACTAGGGTTATTTTAGTTATTAAGGAAACAAATATGAAATATCTAAAATTAAAGCTAATTGTTTTAATAATTTTAATTCTAAATCCTCTTATAAATGCAGAAAAGAAAAAAATTCCCGGACCTAAAGACGGACGCTTAATTCAAGGCGTTGTTATTAATAAAAAAACAGGCAAGCCCGCAGAAGGAGAAGTTTTAGCAATACCAGCAGATGACCAAGACGGAAAAATGTATACATTTGCAACGGGAAAAGACGGCAAATTTGCTTTCCGCATTCCAAAAAAGGGTAAATACATAATCCGCGTTAATGTGCCTGAATGCAAAGTTTTTCTAAAAAAAATAAAGAAAAAAGAAAACTGGAAACAAAAAACCGTTGCCGTTACTCCTAAACCAAAACCTAAAAAGCCAAAACCAAAACCGGAAGAACTTAAAAAAATCGGTGTAATCGCCTATAAAGAAACAACGAACTTCGCTAAGGGGCTTAGTAAAAAAACCTTAGTTATGTTAAACGTTTTTAAAAACGTAAAAGCGCCGGAGAAAAAACCGGATAAACCAAAACCAGTACGGCGGAACGTTATTTCAAAAGAAGAAATCGCGTTTATAGAAAACGTAAAAATAAGGTTTAAATTCAAAACCCTTCTTATACCCAAAAAGCACTATGAAACACTATTTAGAATCGCGGCAATACTTAGAAAATATCCCGATGTTAATATACAAGTTCAAGGCCATACTGATATTATGCACAGCGTTTATAGAAAACTAAATTACCGTATAGCGTATAACCGCGCGTTAATTGTGCAGAAGTTTTTCGTTTTCGCGGGGAGAATACCTTCATCACGCA
>CAYUYT010000002.1:42817-49730 GCA_964449345.1 uncultured Spirochaetia bacterium
TAAAGTAAAATCATTCGGCTCGGATATGCCTCTCGTTCCAAATACTAGTAGAGGGAATAGGGATAAGAACCGCCGCGTTGAGTTTAGAATAATTACAACGGATTAAACTAACGGCGACACACCCTAGTTAATAAAGAAAGATTGGTAGTGTAAGATTTTAACCACAGAGCCACGGAGTAAACTGAGTTATTAAAGTAAAAAGAACGCATAAGTTTCAAAACAAAGCTTTTTCTTTAAATTTCTAATTTTATAATGTAATATCAGAAATATGGTAACGCCCTTTGTGTTCTCGGTGTCTTGCGTGGTTTATCTTTTTTTCACCACGAAAGCCACGAAAGAGCACTGAGGTATTAAATTAAGAAGAACTTATATAATGTTCGTTGTTAGATCTTCATTAATTGAATAGGAAAGTATTGTTTTTAAATCAAGGCGTTTAGAAGCATGGAGAATTTCTATACCAGTAATTTTGTTTTCCGGTGTAACATCTAAGTTAATGCCTTGCTCTAATTCAATAACACCGTCACATTTATCCTTTTGAAATTCAATATATAAACAATCTGAATCTTTGTCGTAAAATAGTTTCATTGTTTTCCTCTTTTTAACGGATACGCTGTAATAATTAAAACGTAATCTTCCTATAAATTATACACTATTTTTATTGGATAAATAAAGCCCTTAATATTTTTTATTATCTCATTTTTCCCTTTATGTTTTGCCCCGTGATTTTTAACAGCTTTAATAATAACGCGTTCAGGTATATTATAAAGTTTAATTCTTCTTTTTGAATGCCGGGAAAATTTTATATCCATGTATTTAAATATAATAATTCATGTAATAACGAAAATTAAGTATTAGCATTTTTATAATAATTTATCATTTTATATTAAATATACGAAACGCTTTACCGCCCTTTCGTGTTCTCTGTGCCATATGTGGTTTATCTCATTCTTCTTTTCACCACTAAAGCCAAGAAAGAGCATTGAGATATTAAAGATAAGATAAAAACACCCTGCCACGATGAGTAACGGAACAGGGTGTGTGTATTTCAATAACCAACTGGTTTAATCGCCTTTGTAGGCTATGCAATTACGAACATAACCCGAAGTAGAGCCCCATGACATAGTAAAATCCGTATTAGAATTTGTCCAACCATGACATTGGTAACCTGAACCGCCCGGATAATTATCAACCACTACAAATCTACCATTTCCATAGCACACATCGACTAAATTACGAGGAGAATGAGAACCAGCGCCATACCATGACATTCCATCAGCACTCCAAGCCATAGCTCCGTTAGCCCCCACAGCGAGGAACCGGGCGCTACCGTCTGAAGCAATTGATAAATAGTTATCTGAAGTCGGGCAATTTCCATATGTCGCCCATGTTTCTCCGTTATTGCTTGCATATCTCGAGTATAGAGCTTTTCCGTTATTACCAACAGCAGCAAAAGTACTGCCGTTGTAACTGCTCCATGCTACACCGTTTAAATCTTCTTGGCCGTCAACAGGGGTTCTTACACAATACCAAGTATTGCCATTTGTAGTTGACTTATAAATCCCTCCGCGTGTTCCCACCGCTATCCATACTCCGTTTCCGTAGGCCACTGCGTTAAAGTTTGTCTCGGTCGCGTTCAACTTCGTTGTCCATGAGATACCGTCACTGGAGACAGTTATTCTTCCTCCGCTTCCCACGGCAACGAAAACATTGTTGCCATATTTTACATCCTGCAGGACAGAATCGTATGAAGCAGTTACTTCATGCCATGATGTAGCATCAGGGTAATCACTATATGAAATTAAACCATCTCCAACCCCAACCCATCTACCTTTTCCATATGTTATACCTAAATATCCACTATGATATAGTTGAAATGGTAAACCGGTCGCCCCTGGGGAACTTGTACCCCATGTGATACCCGGGGTGACATATTGCCTTGAGCATTTATGACTACCTAAACCGACATAACCTCTACAATAATATGTGCCTGAGGTTGTAGTGCTACTATTACGATATTTATTTTTCTTTACATATATAGATACATTTTTACCATGATGGTTGTATTTTAAAGTAAGAGAAGAGCCAGTAGTGTAGCTACCGCTGCCAATTTTATAATACACTGTGCCTCCTGAAGGGCTAGAGAAAGATATCGCTTTTTGCTGCCAAAAATTTCCACCTGACCAGCTAATGCTAGGCGCGGCGCAGTATAAATAAAAATTACGCGTTGCTATATTACTGTCAGCGTATCCCGTTCTCGTTGCCACTGCCTGTATAACGGTTTTTCCGCTGGATTCATTGTCATCAAGGTTTTGGTCAACCGTGAAACCCGTTCCGGGTGTACCGCTTGTAACAGGGTCTTGCCCGCCCGCGCTTTTAGTAAACTTTATATCCGCTCCAGTTGTGTTGGAGCTTATAGTGCCGTTAATCGTTGCTGTACTTCCGTCACTTCCCGGTGTCATGGTAGGAGTCGCGCACTTAAGGGTAAAATCTCCCGTTAATTCGGTGCTTTTGCCTTTAGCCGCTGCCCAAGCAACAGCGCGTATAACTGTTTCGTTGTTTACCGTATCCTGATTTTCCGTTATAGTAAAAGTGCCGCCTGTTGATATTTTTTTTGTATCAGCATTGGCCGGGTTCTCCGTTGCGTAATCAATCTGCGGAGCTGTGCCGTTTGTTGTATAAAAAATTGAAGTTCCTGCTTCACCGGAGATTTTAACCACGGTATCATTATTGTACGTTCCCGGGTTGTTATTAACGAAACTAGGAGCATTACAGTTATCAACAATGGTATAAGTAACGTATTCAACAGGTGATGGCACTCTGTCCGTTTCATAGCCTTGAATTTTTATTCTAAGAACATCGCCGGGATTATAACCTGATAAATTAATGTACGGTAAATCACCGCCCGGGCCATCATCACTAGCTGCTGCGCTTGACTCTGTAGGTTCTCCGGGTTCTGCTCCGTTTACAGTGATTTCGTATCTTATTATAATATCCGGATTTTTTCCGGTGTCATAATTAAACTCAAGCTTGCCCTGAGCAGGCTGCTGGCTTAAGCCGGGAAACGGCGGTTTAAAGCTGACGGATTGAACAGGCGCATTAACAGTGAAAACCTGTGTTTCAACGGGTCCTTCTTTGATTATGCCGTTTACGGTTTTATACGTTCTAGCGCTAATTGTGTAAATAATATCATTAACAGGGTGGCGCTCAAGCGTTACGTTTGTGCCGTAATCAATGCCTATAACAGGGGGAATTGCCTTAGGCTCAACTGCACCGGTGGTACTTTTTGTGTATTTAATTGAAGCCTCAGGGTCATCCGCCGCGCTTAACGTTATTACGACGTTTTCAGTATACGTTCCTCCTGTCTGAGAAAAGGAAATGTTTTTTGCGTCCCCGCCCGATGCAAATTTATTCTCATCGAGTTGAGTACATTTAGGCAAAATGTAAAAAAGCATTGAAGATAATATTAGAATTACGAGTATTTTTGTTTTCATTTTAATTACTCCTTTTAACCGCTGCCTGTTTTATTACAGCAACGCATAAGAAAAATGGTTTTTATCCATTTTAAATTTTATTTAAAAAATATTCATTTTCAAGCAAAAGTTACCTTTGTTACCCAAAGTTACCTTTCTGTTAACATTGTGACTTTTTCGTTAACATTGTGACTTTTCGTGACTTTTCAGAGCGGATTAAACGTAAAAATTAATCATTGTTTAAAATTTTAACTCTGATTCTTAATAACGCGTTGTTTTTTTGTTGATTTTTGTGTAAGTAGTATTTTTTAGTGATAAAATATAGAATTAAGGTTAGTTATTCACGGTTAACAAATCCCGGCCATAATTCTTTTGGTTCGAGAAATTCCGTTACTTTGATACCGAAATCTTCGTTAACTACAACGACTTCGCCCCGCGCAATAACTTTATCATTAACGAGAATATCAACAGGGTCGCCGTGAAGTTTATCCAGTTCAATTACCCTTCCTTCACCGATATTGAGAATTTCTTTTATGCTCATTTTAGTACGGCCTAATTCCACCGTTAATTTCATTTCTACATTAAGAAGCAACTCTAAGTTATTCGGGTCAATAGGGGACATTGCGTCTCTGCCCTTTTTGCCTTTTTTCTTAGAAGGCGTAGGGGCTCCACCTCCGCCGCCCCCTCCGGCATCATCTCCTAAAAGCGCGCCGAGGTCAAAATCTCCCATATCGCCGCCGCCGGCATCATCTCCGCCAACATCTCCGGTACCGCTTAATAAAGCGTCTATTTCGTCTTGTGATAAAGAACCATCACCCATAGCTTTCTCTTTTCATAAAAAGTATTCAAATTAATTTTCGTCTAAAATGAAATTTAATAAAGAAATTCTAAAAAAAATGATAAATTTATTTAGTTTTAATGTCAATATAATACAATAATTATATATCCGAAAACAACCAAAGGTTCAATTCTATTCATTATTGAAAATAAATAAAAAATTTTATCATTTTAAGCACAAAATCGCATTTGTATAAACGGAGCTGATAAATTTTCGTAATAGTAATTTTTCGTTATGCATAAAATCAAAGTATTATATTTATATTATTATACAGCGCTAAAATATGGAAATATCACATGGATTATAATCAAGCAATAAATTTTATGGATTCTTTAACTAATTATGAAATAAAACGAAACGAAAATTACAATGAAAATAATTACAGTGTTTCCGTAATGTCAGAACTTGCGAAAAAGGCAAAGATTCACATAAACAACGGGAGAATTTTTCACGTTGCCGGTACAAACGGCAAAGGCACGTGCGCCCATGCTTTTTATTCTTTACTTTTGGCTAATAACATATCTTGCGGGCTTTATACTTCACCGCACATTACAGATATTAAAGAACGCATTTTGCTTGATGATGAAAAAATATCTGAAAAGGATTTTGCGTCATGCGTTAGTTATATAAAAAATTCGTTTGATAAAATGGAAAAAAAACCAACTTATTTTGATTTTTTAACAGCCGTTGCCATGCGGTATTTTATAATAAAAAAATGTAAATGGATAGTTTTAGAGACGGGTATGGGGGGCAGATTGGATTCAACCAACGTATTTAACGCGGAAATATGCGCTATAACTTCTCTTGGGCTTGACCATACTCATAAGTTAGGAAATACAATTGAAAAAATTGCTTTTGAAAAAGCCGGGATACTTAAACCGGAGGCACCCGTTATTTTGGGAAAAATTAGTGAAAATGCTAAAAAAATAATTTTTGAAAGAGCACACGAGCTTAATTGTCCTGTTTATGAATTCGGCAGAGATTTTACTGTTGAAAATTTTCAGCTTAATTTAAAGCATGGCACGAAATTCAATTATAAACCGGGAAATATTTCCGTTAAAATTAAGGCACTCGATAACGGATTAAAAATTAATATCCCCGTTGCTATTAAAGCCGCTGAAATAGCCGGATTTAAGATAGTAAATGATTTTAATGCTTTTCATGCCCCCTGTCGGTTTGAGATAATTAAATCTAATCCCTACGCGATTTTAAGCGGAGCGCATAATGAACAGGCCGCGGCTATGCTCGTTAGCACTCTAAAAGCTTTATTTCCCAAGAAAAAATTCCACTTCGTTCTGGGATTTTTAAAAGGCAAAAATTATAAAGCATTTTTTGAACAAATTAAAAACATTGCCCAAAAAATAACCGTATATAAAATTCAAAATCAAAACGATAACTTAAAAGAAGTGTATAACTGGTTAAAATCTTTATTCCCTAGTGCCCGGGCCGCTAACACCCCCTTTGAACTAAATGAACGGATTAAAAGCCCTGATTGTGGTGTTGTTATATTTACGGGTTCTTTTTACCTTTGTTCTCAAATTTTAAAGGAAAAAAGGTTAATATTCCGATAATATAAAGAAAAAGCGGCGGATGAAATCAGATATGAACAAATTTTATATAACAATTACTATTTTGGCATTTACTTTTCTGCTTTCCTGTGGCGGAGAAGAACTTGCAAAAGCGCAGAAACAAAACACAAAGCTCAATAAAGATATGACCGAATTAAAAGTAAAAAATGCCGAACTCGAAACGCGTAAAGAGTATAACGAAAAAGAAATTAAACGGCTAACAAAAGCGCTTTCTACGTTTGAAAAGAAATACGATGAAGTTTTAAAAGAACGTGATAAGTTATTGACAAAAAACGCATCGGAATCTGAACGGTTAAAGATGTTAAATGAGCGAAAGAAAGAATTAACGCAAAGGATAGACGAGCTTAAAAAAACGAGAGAGAAATTAGAAAAAGAAAACGAAAAAATTAAATTAAAACATGATAAAGAATTTTCTGAAGTAAAAGGAAAGTTAACTAAATCCGAACTTGAGCTAAAAACATTAAAAGAAAAACTTGAAGAACAAAAAAAAGCAAAACAAGACGCTGTAAGCAAGGGTGATGGAAAATCAGCCGGTAAAATTGATAAAGATATTAAAAAAACGGAAAAGCAAATTGATACTAAAGAAGATGAAATTGCTAAGCTGCGTGGAGAAATAAAAAAGTTAAACGAACAAATTCAGGAGCAAAAGCAATCATACGAAAAACTTGTTTCAAAGCTTAAAAGTGAAATCGACCAGGGTAAAATTAAAACAAAATTAAGGGGCAGAGCAATTCATCTATCATTAATGGAACGCGTTATGTTTGCTTCCGGTTCAACCGAGATAACGCAAAAAGGTAAAGAGGTTTTACGCGTTATAGCAAAAGAACTAAAAAAAATGCAGTACGGAAATATTTACGTTGAGGGGCATACGGATTCTGATAAAGTCGTTGCATATAGAGTCAAGCGCGTTTATCCTACAAATTGGGAATTTTCCGTTATACGCGCTGTACACGTTGTCCGTTTTTTTACTGAACGCATGGGTATTGACCCTTCTAGGATAATTGCCGCGGGCAGAA
>CAYUYT010000003.1:0-25631 GCA_964449345.1 uncultured Spirochaetia bacterium
CGACTATTTGAAAAAAGAATTCAAGTATTATTTATAAACTTTAATTCATATCAATTTGGTGCATAAAAATATATAGCTAACATAAATTTATTTTAGTTAACGCGGTTTTGATTTATACGTTATTATTTTTTTCTTTTTTTCCGAAAATGAATTTGAAGCTATATTTAAGTATACCATTATTTTGAGGCGGTCATGTCGAAAAAACACGTTATGATTATAGGTGCGGGGATTTTGCAGGTTCCTGCCATACAAATTGCACATGAAATGGGGCTTGCAACCATTGTTACTGATATGAACCCGAATGCTTTCGGTTTAAAAATTGCGCATTACCCCGTTGTAATGTCAACGAAAGACATAGAGGGTACTGTGCGGGCGGCAAAGGCGCTTAATAAAACGGTGAAAATTGACGGTGTAATGACAATAGGTACTGACGCTTCAATGACAGTTGCTGCTGTTGCAAACGCTTTAAACCTGCCCGGAATTAAAACTTTCGTTGCTGAGGCCGCTGTAAATAAAATGAAAATGCGTAATAAGTTAAAAGAAGCGGGTGTGCCCGTGCCTAAGTATAAAAGTGTTTGGTCTTATGAAGAACTCGTTGCCGGTTTCCGTGAATTAAACTGCGATTGCGTATTAAAGCCAACGGATAACATGGGGGCAAGAGGTGTTAGAAAAGTAACAAAGGAAGAAGAACTGAAACAGGCTTTTGACCTTGCAAAATCGTGCAGTCCTTCGGGTGAGCTGATTCTTGAGGAGTTTATGCAGGGTCCTGAGTTATCAATTGACGCATTAATCTGGGAAGATGATATCCACATTTGCGGTGTTGCGGATAGAATTATAGAATACCCTCCTTATTTTGTAGAAACCGGGCATATAATGCCTTCTAATTTACCGGAAGAACAAATTGCAGATGCTGTGAATGTTTTTAAAAGGGGTATCCGTGCATTGGGAATTGACATTGGCGCAGCAAAAGGTGATATAAAAGTAACGCCTTCAGGCGCTAAAATTGGAGAGATTGCCGCGCGTTTGTCCGGGGGGTTTATGTCTGCTTATACGTATCCTTATGCAACCGGGGTTAATTTAATTAAAAATGCAATCCGCGTTGCTTTAGGGCAACCTCCCGAGGAATTGGCATCGCTTTATGAAAAAGTTGCAATAGAAAAAGCAATTATCCCGCCTTCAGGAAGAATAAAAAGTATTATTGGCGTTGAAGATGCGCAGAATTTAGACGGGGTAAAGAATATATTTTTACGCGTTGAAGTGGGCGATTACGTTAATATGCCTAAGAATAATATTGAAAAAGCGGGAAATATTATTTGCGTTGGTGATAATAGAGATGAAGCATGGAGATGTGTAAATAGTGCACTTGATATTCTGAAAATAAACACTGTTAAAGAAGGCGAATTAAGCTGGGAAGATATAAAGAAAAAAGCGCTTGAACGTTTTAACGGAACGTGTTTTGTATGCCGTGAATGTGACGGTATTCAATGCCGCGGACAGCTTCCGGGTATGGGCGGAGTAGGCACGGGCGCTTCATTTATAAACAACGTGAAAGAACTTAAAAAATATGAAATTATAACTTCTTATATTCACGATGTTGTTAAACCGGATATGTCCTGTGAATTTTTAGGGCTAAAACTTTCCATGCCCGTTGTGGTTGCGCCGATAACCGGCACGAAAACGAATATGGGGGCCGGAATGTCCGAAGAAGATTATGCAAATGCCGTAATATTAGGCAGTATACAATCCGGTAGCATAGCTTTTGTGGGCGACGGAGCAACTCCGGCTAAATACAAAATCGGCATTGAAGCGGGAGCTAAACATAGCGGCAAAGCTATCCCAATCTTTAAACCACGCGTAAATCAGGATGAAATAATAAAACGTATTAATTATGCGAAAGAGGCGGGGTTGCCTGCTGTGGGAGTTGATATTGATGCGGCCGCGTTTTTAACAATGGCTTTGAAGGGGCAGGCAGTTGAACCGAAAAGTGTGGAAAAATTAAAGGAATTAATCGTTTCCGCGGGTATCCCTTTTGTAGTTAAAGGTGTAATGAACGTAAAAGACGCTTTACTCGCTGTAAAGGCAGGAGCTAGCGCAATTGTAGTTTCTAATCACGGCGGCCGAGTTTTGGATAATATGCCCGGCGCGATGAGCGTTTTACCGGAAATCGTTAAAGCTGTTAAGGGGAGCGTAAAAATTATAGCTGACGGCGGTGTAAGAACGGGTGTTGATGTAGCGCGTTACCTTGCTTTTGGCGCTGATTTGGTGATGATTGGCCGGCTCGTTGCTATCGGAGCTTACGGTGGTGATGAAGAGGGGTAAGCTTTGTTTTGGATAAAATTAGAAACGAGCTTTATAAAGTGATGTTGCTAACGGGTACAAATGATGTATCTTCTTTTAATGAGTCAATTTTTGTAAGAAAAGATTGAGTTTTTCAAAAAAAAGCATTTGTAATATTTTTTTTATTGAAAATTAACTTTTTTAATATTTATTTTTAAAATAATCTACATTTTTTTTTATTATTATAAAGTAAGATTTAAAATCATCAGTCGTCATATAATTAAAATAATAGCGTATAAACATTGATTTATAAAAAGTTTTTATAAATAAAAGGATAACATTAATTTGCGTTTGAGCATTTTAACGTTATCCTCCGAATAGTAGTGAAAAGCGCCTTTTAAAAGGGCGCTTTTTGCATTTTAACAGAGTAGATATTAATTGCAAACTTTTTTTTAATTATTATTGATTTTTTTTGAAATATGGATATGATATATAATAGAGTATAAAGTATATTTAACATTAATTTATTAAGTGAAAAAGAAGATTTGAAATTATTTTGGAGGAAATTATGGCGTGTCCATTATTTGAGGATTGTGAGTCAAAATTTCAGGATATGAATTTTGCTTTTCTACACCGGATAATCAAGGTGAATTACTGCAACTACAACCCTGAAAAATGTAAAATTAAACAACTGTATAACAAAGGGGAGGAAATCCCTGAAGGTTTAATGCCTAACGGTGATTATTACGTTGTGCCTAAAGACAAAGTTCGTGTGCGTGCGTAATTTATTTTGTTTTTTTAGTACATATTGCAATGTATTTATCAATGCTTGATTAATTATTAGAAATATAACTAAGCATAAAATTTATTTATGTAAAGTAATTTATAAAATTAGTTTTTGTTGTTTTTCTATTTATTTTAATCTCCAATGCTTTACAATATGGATTTTGTTATTTTACTTTTCTAAACCACTGTTCGTGTATGGAAAGTTGTTTAAATTAAATCTGCCGAAAAACAACGCATTTTCTATTTATTTTAAAATTAAACCCTATGGCTGTGGTTGCCATTTTAAAAAACTTTTACCCTGTTTCCACGCATAGAATCACTTTTTATTATATAACCGTCTCATGTCGCCGAAAATTATATCAGTATTTTAAATTATAATGAAAAAAATATTACAAAATCTGTGCTTGACATATAATCATATTAGAGATTATTATATTTAGCAAGGAGATAAAATGGCTGAGAATAATGATAAGAACAATCAAAACGAAAAAAGCGGTAAAAGTAATTTTGAGTATTTACTTGTTGCGCTTTTTATCGTTGCAATAGTTATAACTATTGTTAATCTTTTTCAGTGGCCATCCATGGAAAATGACGCAGTTTACGGTCAGTCTCTTGAAAAAAAAATACAAGCGTTACGCGTTAGTATTAGGGATTTGGAAAAAAGAGTGGATAGTTTAAGTTCTAGCAATCTTGCTTTATTCATTCTTGTTTTTATTTCTCTGGCTATAAACATTATATTTGTAATCACGCGTTTTATTTCAAAGAATCGAAAAAATGATACAACGTAAAATTAAAAACAATATATATTTGATTCCAATCTGTTGTTTAATAATTATTTTTAATTTTTTATCCTGTGAAGGACAAAAATTTGACCCTTTAAAAAAACAGCAAGTACAAGAGGAAAAATATTCCGGTCCGTCTTCAGTGCATTATAATTTTTCGCAATACGTTTATGATGATAAAACGCATAAGCCAAAAGTTATAATAAAAGGAAAAATCGCAAGATTTTTTAAACAAAAGGGTAGAGTTGAACTCGTTAATGTTACAGTGCTTTATCAAAAACCGGATAACAAGGAAGATAGTAAAAAACAAAGCAATAAAAATGAAGATAAGAAAAAGATTAAATTAACGCAATTAACTTGCGAAGAAATGACTATTTATGAAAGTAAGAAGTTATACGAAGGGCGGGGAAACGTTGTTATTATTTCAAAAAACGGTGTACGGCTTGAGACAGAAAAAATTTATTTTGATGAAAAAAATGAAAAATTATATACTGAAAAAGATGAAAAGGTTAATATATATCATAAGAACGGCGTTATTACAAGAGGATATTATTTACGAAGCGATATTGGTTTGAATAAAATTATGCTTGATAGACAAAAAACAGTAGCGCCTGAAGATGATAAGCAAAAGAAAAAACACGGTGTTTGAAAATAAAAACGCGGTTTAGGTAATTATATTGAAAGCATATTTAATAATATTTATTATTTTTATTTTTTTATCAAACTTAAAATCTTTTTCTAATTCTGATTACTTTATAAATAAAAAGCAACGTGATTTTTCAGTGAAATTTTTAAAACAGCGCGTTGCCGGAATTATAGATAAACCGCGCGTATTAAAGGGAAAAAATAAAAGTTCAGAGGATAAGAATAAAAGCGGTGAAGCGGCTTCAAAAGAAAAAGCGCCGGAACAAGGTGATATACCTGCGGTAGAAATGCCGCCAGCGGAAGATGTTCGACCAATACCTCAGGGAAAAGAATTTGAGATTAATATTCCCGGAACTAAAAAACGTGTTCTGCTTTTTGGGGAAACAACCATTTACTATATAAAGCGCAAGGTTTCCGAGCTTAGGAAAAACGCTTACATTAAATCTTTGGATTACGAAGTATATGCAGACCGTTTGCTATATTTTGAGAAATATCTTAAACGTGAAACTAAAGACGGTAAAAAACAAGAACACGCTCAGGCATGGGGCAACGTAAGAATATTTGAAAAAACTAAGAAAGTACAGATTTTCGGGTCTGCTGCGTTTTATTATCCTAAAGAAAAATATATGCGAGTTACGGGCGGCGCTCATATGCTTGACGAAAAACAGAAAATTGAAATACACGGACAAACTATGGAACGTTATTCAAAGAAAGATTTACTCGTTGTAACGGGAAACGTTGAACTTAAAAAACCTAAAGACGGTTTGCATTTGACAGCGAATAGAATGAGGTATAACACAAAAACTAAGCACATAGTTTTAACAGGCAATGTAAGAATAACGCAAAGTAAAAAAGAATCCAAACGTTTTATAGCAGGTGAAAGAGTAGTTATAAATGAAGATAAGGAAAAAAGGATTGAAAAAATTGATATAAAGGGCAACGGCATAATTCGTGAATATAAAAAAGGTAAATTAAAAATGATGGCTTCTGCTGATAAAATCAATCACTTTTCCCGTAAAGATAAAAATAATAAAATTTTAGTTGAGAATACGGATATGAGCGGGCATGTTAGAATTAAAACTGAAAAACAAGATATTATGGCAATGAAAGTAAATATGGATAAAACACCGGAAAAAGAGGAATGGAAATTTAAACACCGTGTTTTAATCAAAGATAAAAAAAATAAGGATGAAATACGCGGAGGGTATGTTTTTTTTAATAAGAAAGAAGACATTATGCACGTTTTAGAAAACCCGCAGCTTTATATTGCAAAAGAAGACGCAACCATAAACAGTAATATACTGAAAAGTTATAGAAAAGATGAATTAACTTTATTTATTGGGGACGTTGAAATTATTCAGGATAATAAAAAAATATACGGCGAAAAAGCATTATTTAACGAAAAAACAGATAAAATGAAAATTACAGGCAACCCTTTTTTAATTGATGAAAAAAATATAACTTATTCCGAAGAAATAATATTTTTTACGAAAAAAAAAGAAGTCCGGTTAACGAGTAAATTTCACGGTGTGCTTTCACCGAAAGAACGAGGAAAAAATGACAAAAACGGAAAGCCAAAACCAGACGGTAAATCAAAAAAACCAATCCCGGTTGGAAATCCTGGAGGTCCAGAAATCCTATAAAAAACGTAAAGTAGTAAAAGGGATTTCACTTTTCATTGACAGCGGCCAAGTTGTTGGATTGCTTGGGCCTAACGGTGCCGGCAAAACAACGACTTTTTATATGGTTGTAGGGCTAATTAAACCGGATTCCGGGACTGTGCTTTTGGATACTAAAGATATAACCAAACTTCCAATGTATCAGCGTGCAAGAATGGGCATCGGTTATCTTCCGCAGGAAGATTCCGTTTTTAAGAAATTAACAGTGCAGGAAAATATTTTATCAATACTTGAAATTCAGGAAATAGAAAAATATGAAATGCACCGCCGTCTAGACGAGCTATTAGAGGAACTCGACATCGGATACATTAAGGATTCAAAAGCGTATATGCTTTCCGGTGGTGAGCGGCGTAGAACGGAAATTGCGCGCGCTCTTGCAACTAACCCTAAGTTTTTACTCCTTGACGAGCCTTTCGCCGGAATTGACCCTATTGCTGTTCAGGATATTCAAAAAAATATTGCCGCATTGAAAGAAAAGGGTATAGGCGTTTTAATTACAGACCACAACGCCCGCGAAACTCTAAGAATAACCGATAGAAGCTATATTCTCTCGGAAGGTAAAATCCGTTTTAAAGGAACGCCTATGGAACTCGCCAACAATCCCGAGGCTAAACTCGTTTATTTAGGCGATTCGTTCAAACTGGATTAGAAAAGAAGATTATATATTTACCGTGTTTGAGGTACTAACAACGTAAGTAGAGGCAAAATGAAATCACGTTTAATTAAACTTTTCGTTTACGGTACTTTAATTAAAGGGCTGCCAAACAACGTGAAATAGACTAAAAAAGAGAAATCCCCCGGCTTTTACTGTAAAGAGGGCGTAGGAAGAGAATCACCGCTGTATCTCCCTCTTTGAGTAAAGAGGGAGGATTAGTAAAAGTTCGGGTGTATAAGAGAAATCATCCCTAGCCCTTCTTTAAATAAAGAAGGGAATTAGTAAAAGTATAGGGTATGGGGGATTTCTCTTCAAGTCCCCCTTTATCAAAGGAATTAAAATAGAATAAACTTCCATATTTTAACGCTTGTTAGTATCATAATTCTTTAAGTTTTATAATTTAATTGTACTACCTTTCATATTCCTGACTCTGTATATTAATTTATATGTGAAATTTATTAAAAATTTAACAAAATACAATATAAAGTGTTATAATATTATAGTTTGAGGCTTGTGGCATACGATAATATAAAAAAACGGGTGAAATTAGATATGAGATTTATTTCATTAAAAAAACACATCGCAATAATATTTATTATTTTGTTGTCGGTTATAAATTTTAACGTGTTTGCGGCTAGTGGTGAGCCGGGTATTATTAAAAAGTTAAATAATACGGATAAACGCGTTATCACTCCTGTAAAATTCATAAAATTTAGAGTAGCATATTTTCCTTTTATATCAAAGAAAGTTATGCCTGATTATTCTTTTTTGAAAAAAGCTTTACCTAATTCGTTACGCCTTACTCTTGAAAAACGAAAATTTGAAACAATTCCCGTTACTAATATAAAATTAACGGATGTGAATGACAGGACTAAAATATATAAAATAGGCAAATCTGTGAAAGCCGATTTAGTTTTATGCGGAGAATATACAATCACAAAAAGTCGCACGGGTAATGTTGCAGATTTTACGGTTTACGTTTACGATATTAACGGGAAAAAGCTCGTTACTAAAATACACGTTCTCGGTGGAATTAGCGTTGGCATTTTCGGAATTATAGACCGTACTTCAAATATTGTTAAACAAGATATAACAACGTATTCCCGTTACCGCAGAAAACTTTTATCGTTAAAACAACGGCAAAGACAGGAACAACTTAGAAAAGAACGTGAAAGACGTGAACGCGAACGTTTAGAACGGGAAAATCGGGAAAAAGCAAGAAAAGAACGTGAACGCATGGAACGTGAACGCCGCAGAAGAGAAGAAGAAGCTAGACGCAGAAGGGAAGAAGAAGAGGCGAGTCGCCGTAAACGAGAAAGAGAGCGCCTTGCTTCATTGAAAAATAAACAGAAATCAAAAATCTATCACGACACTCATATTGCCTCTGCAGGCGGTTTTAAATTAGGGCTCGGTGCATATATGCTTAGTCAGGAAGCAAAAATGTATCTAGGCGGTACATTAAACGGCCGCCCCGGTAATAAAAATTATGCTGTTACAATAAATGCGGGCATAGGCATTGGAAGTAATCTTGAATTGAATATGACTTTTAATATGATTCCTCTAAGGGACCTTGATTCAAGTTCAGATCCTGAGCAAAAAAGTTTTTTCCATAATCCTGAGATAGGAGTTTTATGGAAAATATTGAAAGCAGAAAAACAGGGTGTTAACTTATTATTTAAATTTGGTTTCCAACCGCAACTTTCTACGGAATTTTTAGCAGGGCCTTATTACGAAGATTCAAATTTTTGTATTTCAAGCGCATGGAGTTTTAATTTTTACTTGTTTATTGATAAAACCTTTGGCGGAACATTTACACTTTTCGTTAAATCTACTTTTTCTTACCAATATAGAACGGACGGGGAGTTTTTACACTATTTTTCAGAAAAATCTATGAATTTAGTAGGTTTCCCCGAAGAAGATAACCGTCACCATTATGTCTTGAATATTAAAGCGGGTTTTGATTTGAAATTTTCGAAAAATTTCGTTATTCAACTTGGGTTTATGTATGGTTACGCTCCTGAAATGCGCCACTATCATCATCCAGGAACTGCGATGGGCGAGACGTGGTTTGATTCTATGGAAACTTATTCGTTATTAGCCGGCTTATTTTTTCCTTTTTCGGAGAAAAGCGTGTTTAAAATTGATGTAAGATATTTCTTTGATAATGAAGCTAATTATAAGGAAGGCCCTCCGGGCGGTCCGCTTAATATGAGTATGAAAGTTGAAATGTCGAATATGATTACTATTAAAGGCAGTTTCATTTTTTCATTTTAGCTTTCAATTTGTATAAAAAGAAATTTTTTAAAAAAAATATTTGGTTATAACGCGTTTTATTCCTATAATTGAAAATACGATTTTAATTGATTTACTAATGCGTCCATAGCTCAGCTGGATAGAGCAACGGCCTTCTAAGCCGTAGGTCGAACGTTCGAATCGTTCTGGACGTGCATATACCCCGCTAATACAGGCGGGGTTTTTTAGCGCTTAATTTAACCCTGATAAATTTCTATAAACTACCGTTGCTTCTGCCTCGCCTCTACGCAACCCTGAAGCGCAAGAAAATATAAATGATGACAATGAAATTAATATTATTTTATTCATTATAATTTTCTAAAATTATTTCTGCAAATATATTATCATTTATAGATGAAAAATAAAAATTTTTTTTTATTGATAAAAATTTTTTTTTAAAAATCTGTTCATATCCGGCAAAGTAAACGAAAAAACTAAAATAAATATTGAACCAGTTAACGCGTTGTTATTAAATTATACTTTACACATTTCAAACATTGCAGGAAAAATATGCCGGATAAAAAATTACAACCAACGCCATTTCTTAAAAAAACAAACGGTAAAATACCCGTTTACGTTACAAACGGTGATGACGCATACGATAATACAATTAACGCGTTAAAACAAATTGATTTAACTCCTGCAAAAGGAAAAAAAGTTTTATTGAAACCTAACATCGGTAGAATGGCAAAACCGCTAACGGGAATAAACACCAATCCTGATGTGGTTGCGGCAACAGCGGATGCATTTTTAGAAATAGGCGCTTATGTTGCTATCGGGGAGAGCCCGATTACAGGAGTTAAAACCCTTGAAGCATTTGAACTTGCCGGAATAACGAAAATTGCTCAAAAACGAAATATCCCTTTGGTTGACATGGATGCAAGGCAATTTGTTCCGGTTCATTTTGATAAAGGTATTGCAAAGAAAGATTTTAAAGTTTGTCCCGAAACCTATGAATACGATATTATTGTTTCAATCCCCGTTATAAAAATGCACATGCATACGGGGGTAACGCTTTCAGTAAAAAATATGAAAGGGTGTTTATGGCGCAGAAGTAAAGTGGTTTTGCATATGCTTGATGAAATTCCCGGATACAACGAAAAACCCCTTGATATTGCAATTTCCGATATGTCTTCTTTTTTGAAACCCCACCTTGCTATTATTGACGGTTCGTATTGTATGGAAGGAATGGGTCCGAGTGCAGGCAAAGTTAAAAAACTCGGTGTGGTTATAGTGAGCGCCGACGGTTTTGCTGCGGATTCCGTTGCGTGCAGGTTAATGGGCACAGATACAGAAAAAATACCGCATTTATATTTTGCAGCGAATAGGGGATATGGCGAGATAGACTTGAATAATATTGTGGTTTACCCGTGTGATTGGGATAAATTAGCAAAAGATTTTATCCATCCGCCTAAAGACGTATCCGTAGAATTTGATAACGTAAATATTCTCGATGAGCAATCGTGTAGCGCGTGCCAGTCAACTTTAATGTTATTTCTTAAAAAATACGGGGATGTTTTATTTGATTATTTTCCAGGAGAAACGGAAGTTAACATTGCAATCGGTAAAGGACATGAAAACGTTCCCGAAAATACTTTGCTTATCGGTAATTGTACGATTAAACATAAAAATAAAGGCATTTTTGTTAAAGGCTGTCCACCTGTAGGCAGCGAGATTTTAAATGCAATTTCGGATAAACCTTACCTCGGGGAAACGTAAATTCAATGTTTGGCATTTTTACGTTTTATGTAATGTAACATTTTCCCTACACATTTTGGAAGAGAACCGGAACTTTATTGCAAAAAAAAGAGCTTATGTTTTGCATAAACTCTTTTTTAATTTATAACAGTATAACTGTGCATTCAAAAAGTAATTACTTCATAGCTAGTTTATAATATTTTATAGCGCGTTTTGCATAACGCCTTGCCCATATATATTTACGGTTATTGTATCTTTTTTGAGCGCGCCGGTAATATCTGTTACCTCGATTAAAGTTACGTTTGTCTTTGTTAGAATCTAATCGGTTTTTTGCTCTCTTATAATAATAACGGCAAAGCTTTATATCTTTTCGTGCTCTAGAGCTACTAGCGCCTCCGTTATTTTTAATGCGTTTGAAATAACGAATACTTCTTTCAGCGTATTTTACAGCCCATTTGTATTTACGGCTTCTATAACGCTTATTAGCGCGTTTGTAATATTTTTGGCCTAAACGGTAATAACGATTGTCTCTTGAAGAATTTTTATTTCTTAATGCTCTCCTTCTATACCTGCGGCTTTTTGCTAATGCTTTTCTTGCATCGCTTCTGCTGTTACTAGAACCACCGCTATTTTTAATGCGTTTGAAATAACGAATACTTCTTTCAGCGTATTTTACAGCCCATTTGTATTTACGGCTTCTATAACGCTTATTAGCGCGTTTGTAATATTTTTGGCCTAAACGGTAATAACGATTGTCTCTTGAAGAATTTTTATTTCTTAATGCTCTCCTTCTATGCCCGCTGCTTTTTGCTAATGCTCTTGCAGCATCGCTTCTGCTGTAATTTGAACTGCTACTGCTGCTACTGCTGCTGCTGTCTGTAACGCGTTTAAAATATTTTAGGCTTCTATTAGCGTATCTAACTGCCCATTTATACTTTTTGCTTTTATAACGGTCACTTGCGCGTACATAATATTTTTTCCCTAATCGGTAATACCGCCTGTCACTTGCAGAATTTCTTTTTCTTTTTGCCCTCGTTCTATATATTCTGGCTTTCATTAATGCTCTTGCTGCATCGATTTTAGATGCAGAAAAAGCATTTTGTGTTAAAAAAGATCCTGTTAAAACGAGCATCAACAAGATACTCTTAGATTTTAAAAATCTCATATTCAAACTCCTTTTTTATTTATAATAAATGTAGTATAAAAATAAATACCAATAATTTCAAGTGAAAACTTAGTAATTATACTTACATTTATTTTGTATAAACACACAAGTCTTTAAGTTCGAAGAAAAAAATAGCATCTAACAAGTTTTATCTTTTTGATATTGAATTTTTTTTCAACTTTACTTTGTTTAGTCGTTTTTATCAATTTATTTGACAAATTTTTTTTGTATTTTTGACATTATAGAGTAATTATATCAAATTTTAAAAACCTGAATATTTAAGGATAAATAGTGAACCCATTGGACAGTGAAAAAAGCGAATTAATACAAAAATTTAAAACAGATATTGACGAGTATTTTTATTATAGTTCGTTAATTTCTAAAAAACGCTTGCCTTCTATTCAAGAGGAAATTAATAAAATTGCGCGAAAAGCAACGAGTATTATTTCAAAAATCAGGGAAATTGAAAAAATTGACAGCAATAATGCAACTGACGAAAAACAAAATGAAAATCAAAAAGGGGGAGAGCAGGGTGTTGTATCGGTTTTTGATGATACTTTTTATTACGATATTAAAAAACGCGTTAGAATTAAACAACCGGGTTTTTTTACTTTTGTGTTTTCCTGGAGAAAAAGGCTTAAAATGTTTTCGAAAAAGATTTTAACAATAATTCCTAAGTTTTTCGGTTTAAAGTATAAGTTTTCCCCGGTATTTTTTTACGTTATCAATGCAATTTTAGAGAGGATAAAAAAGTATGCGTATGCACCTGTTAAAGCAATTGTTGATAACGGTTGGCGTTATCTAAACCGGCACGAATACAATCTGGTTTATACGTTTTTTAAGTTTATGCATGAATTTTTAATGCTTTCCTCGTTAAAAGTTGATAACGGGATTAAAAGCAACGCAATAATCGGGTATTTTAAAAATATTGTGCCTCCGTTTCTGCAATTAATTATGCATACTAATAACAGGTTAGTTCTTGAGAACGCAATAGATAACGCGTTGTCTGAAGACGTTAAATATAAAGGCGCGATTTATAAAATTCGGGAATTAATAGATTTTTTGTATAATAAGAAGGTTGAAAACCGTAATTTTGTTCAGAGTATAGTTTCTGTTTTTAGCTTGCATTATAAACAAATAGTTACCCTGCCTATGATATACAGTCATTACTCTGTTAAGGAGATTAATAAGGATACGTTTGTTTGCGACCGCGCAATTGCTTTTAAAATTTCTAATCGAATTAGCGAAATTGACAACCGCCTTGAACAGATTGAGAAAAAATTATACATAATGCGTTATCTTGATATGAATGTGAGTATAAGCAGAATTGACAATGCGGATCTTAAATACATTTTAAAAGACGTTATTTCATTTTCCGTTGATTATGAAAAGGAAAGCAAAAAACCTTATTACTTTTTAGAATATTTTGCAAGTGATATGATGAAAACAGCCGCGTTAATAAGTTCAGGGTTTATTGATATGTATGAAGACGTTATGGTTGGAGATTTTAACGCAAAATTTGAAAACCGTACGGGTAAACTGCGTGTTTTTCAGCCCGATGTTTTCGCGCCTCTATTTAAACGTTTACGCAATTTATACGTTACTTCTGCGGAATATATCGAGAAGAAACCTTATATATATATAACGCAAAAGCAGTATGAAAAGTATTGTCAAACGGGTTTTGCAGAAAACAAAAAAATGAGAACAGGCTTTGTAATACTTGAAGGTATGCGCGAATGTTTTTATAATATTGCCGAAACGCTTTCCCGTTACCTGCATAATCACGTTCTTGCCGGACGAAAATTTATTAAACAAGCGAATCAGGACTCTTTAATCACAAACGACCCGTTGAGTTTGGTTGAAAAACCGCCGAGATTTATCCCTTATTTTGATGCGGCAATTTTAGAGCCACAAATAAAAAATAAACGCGTTGTTGAAATACTTGATCACGTTTTATTAACGAGTTCCAATCTTTCTTATATTTTGGGTTCGCGTTCTTTGTCGTTTCTTATCCGGGAGAAACGGGATTTAATTGCAGAAAGTGAAAAGTTATTGGAAGAAAAATCACGTTATTTTTAGATATAGTAAAAGCGCCGAAGTTTGCCGGCGCTTTTTTTGAAAGGCCTATCAAGTATCTTAATAGCCGAATTTATGAGTTCTATTTAATCTAGCGCAAGAAAAATGTAAACGTTTTTAGGTTTTCCTGTGCTTTCTAAAATGTCTTCGTATTCAAAACGGAATTCGTAGTCTCCGCGTCTAACTCTTTCGAATTCAACAACGCCGGATTTAGTTGCTTTTGTTTCCACTCCGTCGCCAACGCGTTTGAATGAAATCTGTCCGTTTATAGGAGTTTCATCCGAATCCGTAATTTCCAGTTTAATCCTGATGTGTTCATTGTCTTCAAAATAAGTGTAAATATCAAAAGTTAGGTTTTCATAGTTGTGCATGTAATGGAAAACAGGCGCGTTTTGTGCAACGTTACGTACATTATAAGTAAGAATTTCTCTAGTGCCGTTTAAAGTGTTTGCAATTTCTTCCATACCGTTTTTTATCAGTTTTAAAACTAGCTTTGCTTTTCCGGTAAACTCTTTTTCAAGTCCGTTTTGCATAATTGATTTAAGCTGCCACGGGAGTTCTTTAAAATCGTCTTTTTGCATTGTTCTCTTTGCTTTTAGCGTTTCAATTACAGTTTTCTGCAAATCAGGATTATTGGCAACGAGGTTATCGATTTTAGTGAGTTCTTTTTCTTCAAGATTTCCGTCGATATATGCGGCTATTTTGTTTTCGTCGGGTTTTTTCATATCAACCCCTCCTTAACGAGTTTGTCTTTAATTGCTTTCTCTGCCCTGTGAACCCTTATGCTGACTGCGTTTTCCGTTATTTTAAGAAGGTTCGCAATGTCCTTATGCGGAGTTTTAACAATAAACATTCCTTTTTCCTTTTCATCCACAATTTTTTCAAATTGCTTTTTTCTTTTTTCAAGTTTACGTTCGATTTCTTCAATCTCAACCTTATTGTTTTTTCCCTGCTTTTGTTCCTTTTTTAATTTTTCGAGTTTCAGGGCTAATTCGCGTTTAATTGAATATACTTTTTCAATTTGCGCCTCTTTCTTACTTATGCTACGGCTTTTTTCTTCTAATTCTTTCCTGATAGCGTCAATTTTTTTAAGAATGTCTATTATTTTTTCTTTCGTAGATTTTGATATTTCCTGTAATTCTTTTTCGTTAAGGTCAAAATAGTATATCAATTGTAGTTTGATAATAATTGTATAATCCGTTTTTATTCCCTCAATTAAAGCGTCAATTGTGTCTATATATTCCCGTTCTTCTAATTCGCTATAAAGCGTTGTTTGTGTGCGATCTGCAAAGTGTTCTATGGTAAAAAGTTCTTTACCCTCGTTGTCATAATGATGCACATGAACAGTATCAACTTCTTTTTTGCTTCTCATCATTGAGAAGAAGAAATTTCGAAGTACAATGTAAAACCATGTATCAAAATTTTGTTCAGGGTCAAAAGTAGAAAACTTTTTACCGTCTTTTAATCGTTCAAAAACGTATGTAAAAAAATCACCGGCTATATCTTCATCTGCACGGTAAATTTTCATGGGAAAATTATAAATTCTTTCAGCATGCCGGCTCCAGAATTCATCTGCTGCAAATTTGTCTTTATTCATATACTGTGCAATAAGTTGTTTTACATCGAGTTTTGTATAATCGCTTATAGTGTTATTAATATCAAACCTCCGGTTATTTTAATTAATAATAACAATGTTTATCAAAAGTGTAAAAAAATAACTAGATTTTATTTACATATACTTTTCTGTTCCTTGGCCCGTCAAATTCGCAAAAAAATATACCCTGCCATGTTCCAAGTACGGGTTTTGCGTTGTTTATTATTAACATTAAAGAGCTTCCGAACAAACTCGCTTTTACATGAGAAGGCGAATTACCTTCAGCGTGAAGAAAATTAAGCTTTTCAAAGTTTAAAGCGTTCATGGCCTTTATAATATCGCTTTTTACAGATGTATCCGCATTTTCATTTATTGTTAATCCCGCAGTTGTATGAGGATTATAAACAAGAACTGCGCCTTCCCGGATACCTAAACGGGAAATCACATTTTTTACTTCAGCTGTAATATCAACGAGTTCATCATGATTGTGCGTTTTTAAATTAATTATTTCCATAACAATTTTTAACCATTTAGTATTTTCATAATACATTATCTCAAAACAAATTGTATGTCAAACAATTAATATTAATACTGAAATAAAAAAAAATGTGGAAAAATATTTATACCCGGTGTATTATATTTGCACACTTAGGAGGAATAAAATGGCGGATAAAAAAATTGTAACAAAACTTGATAAGAAACTTACCGAGCAGGGTATTATCAACGGTGATTTTGAAAAAGACTATGGCAAAGTGCATACTTTTTTAAACAAAAATAACGCTACTTATGACAAATACCTTAAAAACGATGATTTTAAAAAATGTGAAACCGAGCTTAGAAAGTGGCTCACTACATTAAACAAACAAGGAGCTTCGCAGGAAAAGCTAACGTCGTATTTACGTTGTGGTATGGGGCACCTTTGTTTTAATTATATCAGGATTAAGGGAGAAAACCCAGAGCCGGATGAACACGTTTCACGCGCATTAAAATCATTTAAAAAACGAAAATTTGATAAAATGTTTTTTAAAGCTTCCAAGTAAAGCATTTACTTAATTCTGTTTTAATATAAAATATTTATTAAAGCAAAAATATTAAAATAAGCTGTAGAATGTTTGATTCAGAGTTAGCCCTGCTCTGTAGGCAATCCGCATATATCCCCTATGTATCATTATGTCTCATAGATTTCTTTATGAGCAACAAATACTTTTGTATAATTCGGCAGTTTTTAAGCACTTAATAACTAAATTATACCTGCTCAAATTTGGTATTTTTTATTATTTATTGTCAACGCGTAGGCATTACATACAAATCGCATGGATTCGGTAAATTAAAGCGAATTTGCAGAACTGAATTTTTAACGTGAGGGAATTTTATATCGCTCAAAACGAAAATCTCTAAAAGTCTTAATATCCCCCATACGGAATTCAATATCTTGATTGTACGAAGGTGAAATTTTCATACCCCATAGTTCAATAAACCGCGGCCTTATGTATTCGCCTCTGCCTATGCGGATGAAAAATTTATCCGGTACAATTAAGACCATTCTCCGCCAGCCATTAAATTTCACGGTAACAAATTCTATTTCAAAAACGCGTTTTTTAAAATCACGGAAAATCAGCGAAATTTTTTCTTTTTTTCCCGTGCCGTAAATCCAGATACTAATATCGTAATTTTTCAATACAACGAGTTTTTTTGAAAAATGAATCATGCAATCTCTGTTGGCGTGTGTTTTCTGCGGGATGAATAAATGCAAAATCGGAGAATTTCTTTGTTGATTAAAAAGTCGCCTGAAAAAGTTTCTTTTTTCTTTTTGTTCTCCAATTTGAAGTTCCCATTTGATTTTATCCGTTTTATCTAAATCATACAAAATATTTACCGGGTCAAGGTAAAGGTTTTTTTCCGTTCTTTTAAAATTGTATATTTTAAAACCTGCTATATAAGTAATTAAATCTTTAACAGCGTTTTGTTTATGCCCTACAATTCTAATTTTAACGAGATGAACCTGTCTTTCGTTTTTGTATTTAACATCAAAAATATTCGCATACATTCTTTTCCAGTGAATATAATCAAGCCGTCCCATTTTTATTCTACGGATAGAGTTAGGTTTAGTTGAAAGGTAAATATATACATCGAGATTTTCTCTGATTCCGTAAATCCAGAAATCAATGCTTTTGACCCATTTTGGGAATACTATTTTTTTCTTTGGTCTTAATTCAATGTAATTATTCCACGCATGTTTAAATTTTGCTTTAACACGTAAAACTTTATTTATTTTCGTTGTTTTTAGAGGATGAGAAACGCGTTTGTAATAAGGGGAGATTCTTGAAAATTCATTAATCCCTCTTTTTGAAAGAATAAGTTTAAAATCATTTATCAAATCCGGCCCGTTCTGCATTTTTATTGGAATATTTGAAATTCTCATCTTGTTTCGCTTAGGGGATTCATATACTTTTTTGGACACAAGCTGTCCGAAGAATAGATAACCTATGCCGTATTTAGCGTTAACGGCAGATGTAAAAATAATTAATATGGCCAGAATAAGTATTTTTTTCATGTATAGAATTTCGGAGAGAATAACGTTTGGGTTAATATTTTTTTTCGTTATGTTAACTTATAAAAACTGAATAATTGTAAGGAATCCGGCATATAAAAAACTAATATTTATCTTCTGTTGTAGTTTCTGTTATTGTTTCTATTATTGTTTCTATTATCGTTTTGTGGCCTCGCCTCGTTGACTTTCATGGTGCGTCCTTTAAAATCCGTTTCATTAAGTCCTTCTTTTGCAGCCATTGCCTGTTCGGGTTCGGCAAATTCGACAAATCCGAAACCCCTTCCTTCTATGATTTTTACATCGATTACTTCGCCATAGGGCTCACAATGCTCCCTTAGCTCTTCGTTGGTTACTGAGTAATTAAGATTACCCACATAAAGTTTTTTAGTCATTTATCCTCCTTAATTGATAATTGTCTTCTTTTTCAGTCAATGTTACAATAAACTGTTAAAACATATTCGCAAAATGAGAGAATAAAAAAGTATTATTGATTCATTAAGACGTGAAAAATTGAAGCCGTTAATGGTTAATTTAATAATGAAGTTTTTTTAGAATATGCCGGTCCTACCTCACAAAAAAATATCACGTTTTTAGTTGACTAATAACGTTTATTAAAATATAAACAACCATTTATATATTTGCAATAACATTTATAGAAAAATGTAATGGTAACGATAAAAAACGAGCTAAAATCTTTGTTAAATATCATATAATTTATGTTTAGGAAATGATGTCATAGTTTTCCGTTTAATTTTTCTATTTTATTTTTTATAATTTTTTCTGGGCGCGATTTTTTCGTTTTAAGTATGATAGCTTTGATAAGCTGGCTATTATTTAGAAAAATAATCATTTTATTTTCGGCTATCCATTGCTCAATTCGCATGGTTTCTGCTTCCGGGGTAAGAGGGTTTTTCGTGCATATTATGCCGAAAGATCCCGCGCCTAAGTCTTCAAAAACATTTATTATTTCAATAAAACGCGTTTTCGTAATAGGCCCCTGTGAAATTTCCGTTATTAAAGCAAAATTATATACCCCGACCCTTTTTTTGAGGTCTTTAAAAAACGGGGTTTTTGCTTTATTGTCTAATACTAACCCTATAATATTGTTTAATGATATTAAAGTGTTTTTGTGTTTATTGTGTTCAATATCAAGAGGAAAAATAAATTTTAATATATTTTCGCAACATTCAAAATATTTTTCAGGGTTGTCAATTGTTTTTTCAAGGTTTTGAATTTGTTCAAAAGCATTTTCCGGCAGGTTAGACAAATCTATTGAACTGGAACTTTCAATAATATTTTGATGTGTTTCCCTGTTTGTGTTAATTTTTTGAACAGGAGCGGAAGGCGAATTTGTATTTGAAATTTTTTCAATTATCCGCTGTTTTTCTATTAATTCTTGCCTTGCTTTATCTAGTGCTTTGTTTTTTTCTCTTATAATCCTAGCGTATTCGGAAATTTGCTTGTTCTTTTCTTCTATTATTCTATATGATTTGTCAAGTAATTCTTGTTTTTGCAGAATTATAACATCTTTATTTTTTTGCGTTTTGTTTAAAGTATTTATATTTTCTTTTTTATCATAAATGATTTGTCCGTTTTGTTTTATATTTTTGGTTTTGTTTTTTGAATTTTGATTATCAATATTATTTTTGTTTTCGTTTTCAATATACTCTGTAATATGGGAATGAACAAAGGATAAAATATCGCTTGGATTTTTTATGTGTAATAGATGCCCGTTTTTTATAAATTTTGTTTTATTATTAACTTGAAAAATTCTGATTAACAGGCCTGTGCCCGAGGAATCAATATTTTTTAAACCGGTTAAATCGATTTTTTTTATAATTTGTGTGTTTAGGGAAGAATATAATTCGTTTTTATTGTTTTCAATTTCTCTTTCTGTTAAATCGCCTTCAAAATATAATATTTTTTTGTTTATTTTAAATGACAGTTTCATTTTGCTATCCGTAATTAATTTAAAACAGTTGATATTTTTTAAAAAATGGAAAAACATTTTAAAAATTAATATTAGTATTTATAATATAACCACAATTTAACGCTAAGAAACACTAATTGATAATATAATATTATACGGAATTTAAAAAAAGAACTATTGTTCAACTGCAAGGTATATACGATTGTGCGCTATTAGGCAAGGCTTTTAAGGACTAATTTTATGAAAACGCGTTATGCGTGGGATTAGGTAAAATGTATCGCTTTATTAAAAATTGGTACTTTTTTATTATCAAAAAAGGCGACAACTGCATTCACATATGGGATTAGTCTATTGAAACCATAATAATTTCTTTAATCTGAGTAGTGGGAATAGCGCCGGCGCGTCTCGTTATTTCGTCTCCGTTTTTATAGAAAATTATCGTAGGAACGTATTTTACATCACAACGTAAAGCAAGTTGTTTTTCTTTTTCAATATCGCACTTATAAAAATCTATATGCTCAAAATCAGGACGTAAGTTTTCAATTTCCGGCGTTAATATTTCACATGGACCGCACCATTGGGATAGAAAATACAATAGGCAGGTCTTTTTTTCTTTTTTTATTACGTTGTCATATTCGGATATATTTATTTCTTGCATGATTTTCCTTTTTCGTTTTAGCAACGCGGTTATAAATAAAAATAACGCAATTTTAGTAATTAATCAATAGGATTTATGCAGGCTTTATGTATAAAGAAACTTGGATTTTTTTTAGTATTATTTTATGAAAATTTGTAACAGAATAGATAGTGTAAAGGAATGATTTAAAAACATATAAAATTATAAATTTCTTGACATACAAGATATTGTGATTTACAGTAGTTGAAAGTTTATAACTAAGTATCTTAATTTTATTTAATTTTCCGGGGATAAATATGGGAATTAAGGTTTCTGAAAATTTGCGCAACCATTTTACTAAAAATATTGATGAGTTTTTAAGTTATTTAGATAAAATAGATGTTGATATTAAAGAGTTGAGTTTATATCACGGCATTGTTTATTATTATATTGATTGGGACAATAGAAATTTTATTTATCTTTACGGTAAACTTCCTGAATATTTAAAAGCCGTTTTGAATACTTTGCAAATATCGGAAATGTCAATTGATGTTGAAAAAATTGTAACAAGTGCAATAAAAGAAGGCCATAACAGCTATCATTCTGAAATTAGTAATGATGATTTATCTAAAGATGACCGCCGTTTAGTTGAACTATATAGAATGAAATCACTTTACGTATTTTTGATAAAAAACAGGAATAAACCCGTTGCCCTTTTTAGTTTATATTATTTTGGCGAAAAGGTTGATTTGTCTTCTGATACACTGGAATCTATTGAAAATTATGTTGAATCTATTCGGAGTAAGTTTTCTGCTTTTTTAGATAATTACCTAGAAGCAATGGAACAAAAGACAAAGTTAATTCTGTTGGAGAATATTAATACTATCTATAATTTTTCTTTATTGGTAAACAACGTAAAAGTTTTTGATGAGGCATACAACATAATTGCAAAAGAGTTTAAGAATATGTTCGGTTTCGACCACGTTGCTGTTTCTTTCATTAATGATGCAGACCAAACCATAAGCATACCCAATTTCGATAAAGCAACTTCACAAAAATATTTAAAAGAAATAGAGCAATTTAAAGAAAGTGTTAGTGGTATCACTATTGGTCAAGATATTATACCTTACCGGATTGATATTTCTTCTATATGCTATTGCGGTTTGAATAATACACCTGTTTATATTAAAAATGTTCAGGATTATAAAGGTATTTATTATTCTGAATTTGATAAAAAATACGGAGAAATTCTATTTCCTGATTTGAAAACTAATTTACTAATTCCTTTGTCGTTAGATGAAAAACCTATCGGTGTTCTTTTATTGCATTCTGCGAACGAAATAGTGGAAATTACAAAAAACGAACTCGATATAATTAAAACGCTTTCCGGGTTTATTTCTTCGGCAATAAACAACGCAAAACTGTTTCAAGAGGCAAAACAAAAAAACGAGGAATTAGAGGAACTAAATAAAATTACAAAACAAATAAGCCGTTCTCTTGATGTTAAAAATATTTTTTATAATATTTTTAACTATCTGAGCAGTACTTATGATTTCAACGGTACGCATTTAAATTTAGTTACACAGGATAAGAAAAAATATATTGTTGAAACTGTTATTTATCCTGCTGAATTAAAGCATCTTGAAAAAGAATTTCAAGGCAAGGTTTTTCACTTAAATGAAACAGGAGGGCGTGTATCTCAGTGCATAAATGAAAACAAAATTTTTTATTTTACGAATGTGGTTCCTTTAGAAATTGAAGACAATGTGAACCGTGTAGCTGTAGAAAAATTAAAAATAAAATCTGCAATTCATATGCCAATCGATATAGGCGGAGAAGTCATAGGATCATTTTTTATGACCAGTCATTTTAAAACTATATATCTAAATGAAAGTGATATAGAATCTGTAAAGCGTTTTGTTAATCAAATTGCTATTTTAATTAGGAATTCAAAATTTTATAAAGAAATAAAAAGTAAAAAGGAAGAAATTGAAAATCTTAATTCAATAACAAAACAGATGAACAGTTCTTTGGATTTAGATGAAGTTTTTAACCAGATTTTTAATTACTTAAATCAAACTTATGAATTCGAAGGCTGCGGTTTAATATTAGTAACAAAAGACAAAAAAAATTACGTTTTTGATAAGTATTACCTGCCGGAATACCTATCAGATGTTGCTGAACAAACTTTAGATATTATTTTCCCTTTGGATATTGTTAAAGGGGGGACTGCTGCTAAATGTATTTTAAATAATGAAATTTTGTTTTTTCCTGATATCGATCCGAATAAGATTGATAATGAACTTAACAGAGAGGCGATAAAAATTGCAAGGATAAAAACTGCTTTGCATATACCTATTAGTGCGGAAAATGAGGTTCTCGGAGAGTTTTTACTAACATCGCATTCAAAACCTACTTATCTAAGTCAGGAAGACATTGATTCCATAAAGCGTTTTGTTAATCAAATTGCATCAATTGTCAGGAATTCTAAACTATATGATGAAATTGTTTCGGCGAGAAACCAGTTACTTCAAAAAGACAGAATTATGGCTGAAGATTTACTCCTTGCAAAGAGAATTCAAACAAGTTTGATTGATTTTGAAAAACCAAAAATGAAGGGGCTTAATATAGAAAGCGTTTACCGTCCTATGATTGAAGTAGGCGGGGATTTATACGACATATCAAAAATAAAAGATAATTATTATAGATTTTTCATTGCAGACGCTACCGGACACGGTGTTCAGGCCGCTTTAACTACAATGATAATAAAAACGGAATACGATAAAATTAAAACTATTGATTCAATGCCTAATATAGTATTATCCGTTTTTAATGATACTTTTATTAATAATTATTATAATTTAAACGTTTTTTTTACTTGTGCAATTTTAGACGTTGATCTAAATAGAAATAAAATTTTTTATTCCTCGGCAGGACACTCCGAGCAGGTTATCATTAATTCCGGTAAAACGCAAATATTACACTGCAGCGGTAAACTCGTAGGAGCTTTGAAGGATTTAGAATATAAAAGAATTAGCTATGATTTTAATCCCGGCGACAAGCTATTATTATTCACAGACGGTCTTTTTGAAGAATTCGATGAGCAGGGAAATGAATTTGAATGGGAAGCCGTTTTTGAAATAATAAAAAGCAACACAAACTTATCGGTCTCTAAAATTTCCAAAAAAATATTGAAAAGTGTAGAAAATCACTCAAAAGAAATTACCGATGATATAACGTTAATCGGAATCGAATGTAAAAATAAAAAATAATCATAAATTTATTGACCGAATTGCTTCTTTTTACCTTTACTCCCGATTCTATCCCGCAAATCAAATTTGTAATGAACTTTATTTTCAAAATCACCGTCGTTAAAAAAGAAACTTTTGCCGTAATCTTCTAAAGCTTCGTAAACTTCAAGGGATATTGAAATCGAATTTATATCTGTGCCTTTTTTCTCCAAATGAGCAACCCAGTTAATTGTTTCGCTGTAAATATTACCTTTATCGTGTTTATAAACAGCGTTGCCTCTATCGATTGCTATGCGGATATTTAAAGGTTCTCCCAACGTGTTTTCATGAATATTAAATAAAGGCATTCCGGTTAAAATTCCTATTGCGGACTTTACAGCGTCCTGGGCTTTATTGTCAAGGTAGAAAGCGCAAAGCCCGCCGTCTCCTGCCCATGACCAAATTTTACCCTTAAATTTATCAAGATACGTTTTGATATGTTCCATGAATTTTTTATAATTATCTTCTATTTCAGTTTTTTGATACTTTTCCTGCAAAATTGAATTCCCTGCGATGTCAATACTCATTATAGCGAGTTCGTATGTTTCACCTTCTTTTAAAATCCCCCAATTAGAAAGCGCGGATAAGTCTCCGTCGAATTCTTCAAGTGAACCTTTTTCACGGTTGTATACAAGACCAAAATTAGTTAATCGTGATAAAAACCCTTCGAGGTTGCTAATTTTAACTTTTTTCCCGGCAAGAGTTTTATCATCGGATTCAATAAAATCTATTATTAATTGTTCAGCTGCCTGTTTTTCAATTGCCCATTCTACTAAGATTTTAGATGCGAGCTTTCTATCCCTTAATCTAGCGCCTAGGGGAAGTTTCGCCCGTTTAGAAGGGTTATAAGACAAATCAATTTCTTCCCCTAGCATTTTCATCTGGTCGGTTGTTAAATTTTCGAGAATTATTTCCCGTAATTCAAGTAATAAACTTTTATCCATAAAGCGTCCCCTTAGATAAAATATTAAAGTAAAAAATAGATATATATTTATGCAATTTCAATAAAAAAATATTAATAATAGAAAATTCGATTCATTTAAATTTTAGATATTATTAAAAAAAATACCAAATTGTTTTAAACAACGAATTTTTGCCTAAAATAAATTTTATATTTATTTTTTCATCACCCTTACGGCGAGTCAAAATGCATGTATAAAAATCTTTCGGCATACCCGATATAGAGTACCGTATATTTAACGGCTGTGAATATTATTTCAATGTTTAATAATTATTAGTATGAAATTTTTTTTACGAAAACATATTTCTGCTTTAGCGTTATAAATTTAAAAAGGAACGCATTTTCCGCGTTCCCTTTTAAATAATAAACATTCGGAGCGTAATTATTTGTATTTGGAATTCCAATAAACTGCATTTTGAGGTTTTGCTTGTTGGGGGCCTGCTTTTACGTTGGTTTTAACGTATTTTAAATCAAAACACGTTTTCATTCTAGTTATTAATTTTGCAAACTGCCGTTTTTTTCTTGTATCCATTTTTCCCCCTTTCTTTGGGCAAAAAAAAAATCTTTTCTATGTTTATTAACACCGCAAAACGCAAAAATATTTCAATTAAAATAAAAATAAAATATTAAATCT
>CAYUYT010000003.1:25641-47623 GCA_964449345.1 uncultured Spirochaetia bacterium
GAAATTAAAGCGTAAAAGTGAAAAATATTTTATTATCTCAATATTAAAAAGCATAAATTATTAATCTAAAAAATATTGAACAAAAAAAAATAATTTATTTATTATTTACGTAAAATTATTGCAATATTTTATAAAATATTTTAAAATATGTAGTGAAGGGAATGCGTTGTCCGTTGTTGATTTTATATGTTTGAAAAAATTATTAATTCTGTAATAAAAAACATTTTCGTAATTCAGCGTGATTTTTATGAAAATTTTTACGGTAATATGCTTAATCCAACTTATGGCATTAACCATACAAATTCTATTAAAAGTTCCATTGAAAATTTTACCTCCGATTTAAACAAAAGTAAAATCGGTGCTAGGCGTATTAAAGACGTTATAAATAGTATTAAATCGGGTAATGAAAATCTTGACAATCACGTTAATGCTTTGTTAAACGTTCTTGAACTTGCGAACAACGAACAAAAGTTTTTGGAAGACACAATTGGTGCGTTAGAGTCTTTGCTTGAATATTCCCGTAAGCAGACAATTGAAAGAAACAGGGAATTAGAAGCGAGAAAAGCAGTGCTTGATCTTGCAACAGAGGAAATGCGGGAACTTGATAAAAAGATTGCCGCTTTTGAATCAGTTTTTGAGCTTTCGGAAAAAGAAAAAAAGAACAGAGATAAAGTTATAACTATTTTGGACCGGCAGCAAAAAGAATTGAATAAAAAAATTCAGGAATTACTAACTTTAAAAAGCATTTCCGAGACTGTTAATTCAACTGTAGATATTGATAAAGTTCTTGATGCTGTTTTTAATAAGTTTATTGAATTATTCGGCTTTGATAAAATATTATTTCAACTCGTTGATGCGAAAAATAACGTAGCAAGGGTTTATAAAGTAACGAAAACTAAAAAAACGGGGAAATATAAAAAATCTCCCGTTATTGATATAAAAATTGAAGCTCAGGAACACGCTTTTTATATGCAGGTTATTAGCAACGGAAACGTTAATGATAAAACGGAAAAAATCGCCTCACCCGAACCCATTTATGCAGGCAGCGAGATTTTTTACCCTGTAGTTTCGCAATCAAAAGTTATCGGCGTTTTTCAGTTGAAAACAGGGGGGCAAACCGGAGCTTTTGAAGAATACAATAAAAAGTTCCTTGCTAATATTATTGCTTTAATAACCCCGGCTTTAAAAAACGCTTTGCTTGTAAGTGAATTAGAGCAAACGAGTAAAGAACTAATAAAAAAAGATGAAATCATAACCGAGGATTTGATACTCGCCAAACGCATTCAAACAAGCATAATTTCAAATGATGTCAATAAAAAAAGCAGTATTGATGTGGCGGTCTATTTTTCTCCTTTAATGCAGGTGGGCGGGGATATGTATGATATTTTTGAAATCAAGCAAGGTTATTTCCGCGTTCTTTTGGCAGACGCAACGGGGCACGGTATCCAAGGCGCTTTGGCAACCATGCTAATTAAATCGGAGTACGACCAAATAAAAAAATCAGATTTGTCGCCGGGTGATTTATTACATGAGTTTAACAACCTCTTTATTAAAAATTTTTATAAGCTTTCCATATTTTGTACGTGTTTTTTAATTGATTTTGATATTGTTAACGATAAAGCGTATTATTCTAACGGCGGACATCCTCCGCAAATTTTAATTTCAAACGGCGAGATTCACCCTTTAAAAACAAAAGGTCCTATGATTGGAATGATTGAATCGGCAAAATTTGAAACAAAAGAGTTTTACATTTTTAAAGATACCAAAACATTGCTTTTTAGCGACGGCTTGTTTGAAGAGTTTTCTGATAAAGTTGATATTTTAGGCGATAAACACCTTATTGATATTGTAAAAAAATACATTAATGAACCTGTTGAAAAAATTAAAAAGTACGTTATTAGGGATTTTAAAAAATGGAAAAAAGCAACAGAACCGCAAGACGATATAACGTTTATCTGTATTGAACCTAAATTATAATATTTTAACGTCTTTTTATGTATTTATTTCACAGGGAACGCAAACGCATTCCCTGTGGAAATTTGGATTAATAATTTGTTTAACGTTTCTAAATGAAATATCCTAATAAATTTATCTTCCGGATTTCCAGTAGAACATGAATACTTTTTTATTCCTGTAAGTGAAAGTCCATGGTATCCATCCGCGTTTTCCCATATTGTCAACTTGCCGTTTAAATATTCGCGTTTTGTTTGAATGTCTTTTTAAACTCCAAGCTTTTCCCTTAAAACTTCTGTCGCGAATAAAAAGAATGTAGGCAGCTTTTTTAGTGTCCGTAATTCCAACGGGAAAATATCCAATATTTGAAAACCGCCTAATTTTACTTCTAAAATCTTTTAAGTTTTTAGCACGCACAATGCGCCAGCCACGGGTTTTTATTCTGCCCTGAATGTAAATAACCCATACACGTTTAGGTCCTTGAGTAAATCCCATTGGTAAATATCCCTGCTTAATTTTTGACGTTAAACCGCGTTTTAACGCTGCTACGGTTTTATACCAGCTTAAATTCCATCTGCGGATACCAAGTGTATTTCGTTTATTTTTAATAAACAAAACGAATATTTTACCCTTTCTGTAGGAAACCCCTGTTGGAATCCATCCCTTGTTCATGTTTTTTGAAATCATGTTTCGCAAACGCGTTTTTATTGGCGTTGTCCACGCAACTTTCCAGTTTTCAATTTTCGCAAACGCCGCCTGTCCGAGAGAAAAAACTAAAACAAAAATTAATGAAGCTAATAATTTTTTCATTTGTCCTCCTAAAACTTTAAAAAAAAAATTTACTTCGCTTAATCAGCTTGTATATATTAACCCGCGTAGTATTAAATACAAGATTTTTCTTTTAAATTTACAATTTTTTTTACAAAAATGAGGATTTATTGGGGTAATAGTAAAATTTGTTTAAATATGACATTCAAAAATCATCAATAGAGAGTGTGTGGGGCGGGAGTTTTTGAATTGCTTTTTAGCCGAAAATATAAAAAAATCAACCGGCGATTTGAATCACCGGTTGATGTAGAATTACAGTTAAAGTTAACGCGTTGTTTTTATTTATTTATCGCGATATTAACTTTTTCATCTTCTTGCCCGAGTTTTCCAGTAGAACATGAATACTTTTTTATTCCTGTAAGTGAAAGTCCATGGTATCCATCCGCGTTTTCCCATATTGTCAACTTGCCGTTTAAATATTCGCGTTTTGTTTGAATGTCTTTTTAAACTCCAAGCTTTTCCCTTAAAACTTCTGTCGCGAATAAAAAGAATGTAGGCAGCTTTTTTAGTGTCCGTAATTCCAACGGGAAAATATCCAATATTTGAAAACCGCCTAATTTTACTTCTAAAATCTTTTAAGTTTTTAGCACGCACAATGCGCCAGCCACGGGTTTTTATTCTGCCCTGAATGTAAATAACCCATACACGTTTAGGTCCTTGAGTAAATCCCATTGGTAAATATCCCTGCTTAATTTTTGACGTTAAACCGCGTTTTAACGCTGCTACGGTTTTATACCAGCTTAAATTCCATCTGCGGATACCAAGTGTATTTCGTTTATTTTTAATAAACAAAACGAATATTTTACCCTTTCTGTAGGAAACCCCTGTTGGAATCCATCCCTTGTTCATGTTTTTTGAAATCATTTTTCTTAAACGCGTTTTTGTCGGCCTTGTCCACGAAACTTTCCAGTTTTCAATTTTAGCAAATGCGCTAACTGCGAAAGAAAAAATCAAAACAAATACAATTGAAGTGAATAATTTTTTCATATATCCTCCTATAACTTCACGATATTAAAATTTGCCAAGCTCGACTATTTTAACACCCTATGATTTTATCTTCAATATTTTAATTGCATATCTTTCCTTATTCTAAAACATTTTATAACTTTGGCTATAATATAGCTTAATGTAATATAATATAGTTAAAAGCTTACATTTTATTAGATGTTTAATGTTGGAAATGTTCAATAAAATATTATTTTACGGTTATTTATGATTTTTTTTTTGAAAAAAAATTAAATCATCATATAATTTGGTAAAATAAAAAATTCCAGGAGAAAATATGAAAAAAATTACTTTATTCGTTGTTTTTATTGTGGTGTTTTCCTTTCTAGCTTGCAGTTCGTCTCAAAACACGCCCGAAGCTATTATGAAAAATATTATTTCAAAGATGGAACAAATGGTTGCGGTTTACGAAAGTAAGACAAAAATGGAAGAAAAAACGGAAAAATTGAAATCCATTGCAAAAGATTTTGAAAAGCTTAATGAAAAATATAGTAACATAGTTGATAATTTATCTGATAAAGAAAAAGTTGAGCTTGTAAATAAATATGGAATCAAACTTGCTAAATTAACCAAGAAAATAATGCCAATTTTGATGAAAATAAAAGCCATAAAGCAATAGTTTATATTATTTATTTGGCAGAAATATTAATGCCGGCTTTTTAATTTTGAATGTTTATTATACATTATTTTACATTTTAGTTAATTTTTTATTTATTATTTAGGCGTATTTATACTTAGGGGTTGATTTAACGGGAAAATTGTTTATTTTTAAAGCATAAAATATTAAATATGAAGGAGTTACTATGAAAAAAATAGTATCAATTTTATTCGTAATGATTTTAGTTTTATCTTTTACTTATTGCGGTTCGTCTTCATCAGGTCCTGATGCTGCTGCAAAAAAAATGATTTCTTTATTGGAACAAATGGTAGAAGTTGTTGAAAGTAATGATGATGCGAAAACAAAAAGCGAAAAAATTCAAAAGCTTAGCAAAGAGTTTAAAGAATTAAGCGAAAAATCAAAAGAATTAACTAAAAATATGTCCGATGAAGAAAAAGCCGAATTTGGTAAAAAATACGGACAGAAAATTGGTGAGCTTATGAAAAAAGTTATGCCTGCGCTTATGAAATTAAAACAGCAAAAGCAATAATTAATTAAATAACAAAAAATCAAAAAGGGCTGTAACGTTTTAACGATACAGCCCTTTTTAAAATTCAGATTAATCTATCTTAAATAAACGTATCTATGAGAACCACTTACGATTCCCCGTTTGATTTTTTTTCTGCCGAACCTTTTGCGCCCGTAATATATTTTAAAACTTGATTTTCTCTTAACGCGAATAGACCTTAAACGCCCTTTACTTAGATAAAAATTTTTAGTTACACGCCTTCCTATACGATTATAATAATGAACGCGTACATATCTTCTCTTGCCTGTTCTGTTTCGGATTCTAAGCCAGCTTAATCTACTGCTAGTACGGTATCTTAAGCCGCGTAAGGTAATTTTCATTCCTCGGCTTCGGATGCGGATACTTCTGGTTTTTTTACTTTTCCCCGTATAACCGTAGCGGATTCGAACAAGTGAATTTTTACGAACTCGAAAAGTTCTCGTACTGCCGCGCCTTAATGTGAAGCTCTTTCTTATTCTTTTTTTATGGCGGTTTGTATAGTAAATTTTTACTAGAATAAGTTTTCTGTTCATATTTTTAAGCTTGAATTCAACAGAATGCCTATACTTAATGCCTTTTTTAAGTTTTTTGAATAAATTCTTCGAATTACCCGGAACGGAAAAAGCGAGCAATATTAAAGAAGATAATACAATTGTTCTGATTTTTTTTAACATAATTTAACTCCAAAAATTATTTTGAATAATTAAAACCGGATTATATTACGGTTTTAAAACAAGCAACCCTTGTTTTTTGATAGGCAATAGAGCTATAATTTGAAAAATATTGATGTGATTATTGCAAGATTTTAGATATAATTCCCGGCAAAAAGTCAAGACATACCCGGGTAACTTTGCAATATCAAGAAAAATTATCTTCCACACATCATGCAAATTGCCTAATACTTTTAATATAACACTTAGATTATATTAAATTGGATAAAAAAGTTAAAAAAATATAAAAAAAATGCCGTTTAATTTTTGTATTATGAACATTATTTACCATGTTTTTAATCAAAATGTACAATAAGGAAAACGTAGCCAAAAGTTTTACTTTCATAAATAAAAAATATTATAAAAATACTCTATATTTTTAGAAAAAAGTTATCACTATTAACTTATTTCAAATTGTTATTATTTTTAACGTTTTAGTTTACATAATACGGTCAATTTACCGTAAAATGCTAAACTTATTTTATTAAAAACCGAAGTTTAAGAAATAAGGAAGGACAATGGATAAATACGTTATACGCGGCGGAAATGAATTAAAAGGCAACGTGAAAATATCGGGAAGTAAAAACGCGGCATTGCCGATTATGGCGGCTACTTTACTTACTAAAGACAAATGCATTATTAAACGTGTTCCTGATTTGCACGACATTCGCACAATGATTAAGGTGCTTGAAGTTTGCGGAAAGGAAGTTACTTTTAAAGACGCAGTCTTAACAGTAACGCAACCCGCTGAATTAGACCCTATTGCACCTTATCATATCGTAAAAACAATGCGTGCCTCAATTTGCGTTCTAGGACCTCTACTTGCAAAAATGAAACACGCAAGAATATCTTTTCCCGGCGGGTGCGCTATCGGCCCCCGACCTGTGGATTTACACATTAAAGGAATGGAACTTTTAGGCGCAAATATCGTTATTGAACACGGATACATCGTTGCTAAAACAGATGGTTTAAAGGGAACGAGTACGCATTTGGTTTCACCCTCCGGTACAACTGTTTTGGGTACGGACAACGTAATGTGCGCAGCCACTTTAGCAAAAGGAACCACAACGATTAACTCAGCCGCATTAGAGCCGGAAGTATCAGACCTTGCTAATTTCCTCGTTGCCATGGGCGCAAAAATAGAGGGAATCGGTACGCCGGTTTTAACTGTTCACGGAGTGAAAAATTTACATGGTTGTGAATACGAAATTATACCGGATAGGATTGAAACGGGTACATTTATGACAATGGTTGCGGCTACGGGGGGAGAGGTTGCAATCCAAAACGCTTATCCTGAATTTGTACAATCATTAACTCAGGTGCTAAGAGAAATCGGTATTGAGGTTGAAATCTTAGATACTGAAATCCGCGTTAAAAGTAATGGAGATTACAAGGGCGTTGAAATTGAAACTTTGCCTTATCCCGAATTTCCAACGGATTTACAACCCCAATTAATGAGTGTTCTTACAAAGGCAAAGGGAATTTCATTAATAACGGAAACAATTTTCACAGACCGGTTTATACACGTTAGTGAATTAAACAGAATGGGAAGTAATATTCGCGTTGAAGATAATTCCGCTGCTATTCACGGTGTTGATAAATTACTCGGTGCTGAGGTAATGGCAAGCGATTTGCGCGCGGGCGCGGCTTTAGTGATTGCCGGTTTAATGGCGGAAGGTAAAACCTGCGTTCATAGGATTTATCACATTGACAGGGGTTATGAGGATTTTGAAGATAAAATTCTTGCTCTTGGCGGAGATATAAAAAGAGAAAATGAATAGTAAAAGATAAACTACGGAGGAATAAATGGTAAGAGGAATTTTTACAAGCGCATCGGGAATGGAAGCACAGAGGCATAATGTGGATATAATTGCAAATAACCTTGCAAACGCAAATACACACGGATTTAAAAGAGATATGTTACTTTTTAAATCTTTCCCGCAAATGATGCTTTCTCGAATGAACAGCGACGGTGTAACGAAAATTCCTATCGGGAGTTATGATGTAGGTCCGCGTATCGGAAAGCTAGGCACGGGAGTTGAAGTTAACCGGGTTATAACGCGGTTTGAAACTAATGATGCCCGCCACATTATTCCAATGGTGAAAACGGGAAATAAATATGACATAGCTCTTCATGGTCAGGGATTTATTGCCGTTGAAACTCCAGATGGTGAGCGTTATACTAGAAACGGCGCTTTTGTTGTGGATAATGATGGTTATCTCGTTACTAAAGCCGGTCATCGGGTAAAAGGTGAGGGCGGAGATATACAAATCGGAACTAACGAATTAAAGATAGATGATTTGGGAAACGTTTTAATTAAAAGGCCAAGGGCAGTAGACTGGGAAATGGTTGACCGTATTAAAATTGTTAACTTTAGGGACATCCGTGAGATAAAAAAACAGGGGTACAATCTTTACAGGGCAACTGAGGATTCCGGCCCCGCTAAAATCGTTGAACTACAAACGGGAAAAAGGCCCAAAGTTATTTGGAAATTTCTTGAGGGTTCGAATGTTAACCCCGTAACTGAAATGGTTAAATTAATCGAAACGCAAAGATCTTATGAAGCCAACGCAAAATTGATACAACAGCATGACAACCTATTAGGGCGATGCGTAAATGATATAGCGCGGTTTGCGTAATATTTAAGGAGGAATACTCTTATGATGAGAAGTTTATGGACAGGTGCATCGGGAATGCACGGACAGCAGTTTAACATTGATACAATTGCTCATAATTTATCAAACGTTAATACCGTAGGATACAAAAAAAATAGGGCGGAATTTGAAGATTTGTTATATCAATCTTTACGCCTTGCAGGCACACCGGCAAGTTTACACACTCAGCGGGGAACGCGTTACCCGGTAGGCGTTGAAGCAGGATTAGGCGTTAAAGTGAACTCTACTATGAAGATTCACACTCAAGGCGCGCCAAAACAAACCGAACAGTGGAGCGATGTGGCAATTTTCGGCGAGGGATTTTTTAAGGTTAGATTGGCAGGTGACCAGGGTTTTGCATACACAAGAAACGGCGCATTTAAAGCTGATAGGGACAGGTTTTTATTAACGGCAAACGGCCAGTATTTAGAACCGCCTATACAGTTACCCGAAGGTTATTTACCGCAAACCGTGAAAATTAACAAAGACGGTTTTATAACTTGCCGTACGGCAACGAGCGGAAATGAAACCGTTGACGTAGGGCAACTACGGCTTTACCGTTTCGTTAACCCAAACGGGCTTAAAGCCGTTGGCGAAAACCTTTTTCTTGAAACCGAAGCAAGTGGAGCTGAGATTGAAGGCGTTCCTAATAGAAATGGTTTTGGCAAAACAATGCAAAAAATGCTTGAAATGTCCAATGTAAATCCTATTGATTCAATGGTTAATTTAATTACAGCGCAAAGAGCTTACGAGTTTAATTCAAAAGTAATTCAAACATCGGATAATATGCTCGGTACTGCAGTAACGTTGAAAAGGTAATTTATATTAACGCGTGGTTATTTTTATACGTTTGAATGAAATTTTATAATTATGCCCGGTAAAATTAATGATTTGGAATTTTTATAAAATTGATTAGCGATTTTGGGAATATTTATGGAAAAAAAAATCAATAATGAAATTTTTATAAGCGATTTTGATATTTTTCAAGGCAATACTTTTTACGTGCCCGAGCAAAAAAGTTCACTGCCAAGCATTTTTGATAAAAAAGAGATTAACGAAGAAAAACTTTTATGAAAAAAAGCATATTTATTCTTATATTTACATTTTTTGTTTGTCCTTTATTCGCATTAACGATTTATCTGCGTGAAGTGGGATATGCGCACGGTCATTATATTGAGCTAAAAGAAATCGCATTAATACACGGGGGAAATAGTGAAAAATGGAACAGAATTGTTATAGGTAAAACGGGAAAACGCCCTAAAATATTAATAGCGGAAAAAATCAAACAAATAATTGATAGTCAGGGATTGACAACGGAAAGTTACACAATAATCGGGGGCAAGACTCGCGTTGTAACGCCTTTTACTAAAATAACCCAGTTTGAAATTGAAACTAAAATAAAAAAAGCTGTAAAAAAATTATTCCCCACAGATTGGAGCAGAACTTATTTGATTTTTCCTAGCGATATGAAGGGAGTTGAAATCCCTTTAGGTAATTACCGCATTCAAATTGAAATAAGGAATGCGAAGAAATTATACGGTAATAAACGCATTACTGTTAATGTTTTCCTTGACAACCGTTTATACAAAAAAATTAATACTTCTGTTATAATTCAGGGGCGCGTAAAGGTTCTCTTTGCAAGAAGAGCAATTTTGCCGGGAAAAGCAATAAGCCGTTACCACGTTAGTCATAATGAAATTCTTTTGCAAAAGGACTTATCAAATTATATTTTTTCTAAAAGGGAGTTGCCCGGTTTTGTTTCAAAAAAATACATTCCCAAAGGAAGCCCTTTGCTTAGAACGTTTTTAAAGAAAAAGATTATTGTAAATGCTTCACAAGAAGTTGAGATTATATATAAACGCGGCAGTGCAGCAGTTTTTCTTGAAGGAAAAGCCATGGAAAACGGCGGTCTCGGCGATATTATTACGGTGAAAAGCGCTTTTAACAATAAGGTCTTTAAAGCGCGCGTAATAGGAGCGGGAAAGGTTGAAATAACGGGGTAGGTTAGATGAAAAAGGTATTGTTCGTTTTTTTTATATTTATTATAATCAATAGTTTTGCTTATTCAAAAGCAACTGGCAAGAACGTAAAAAACAATCTCGTTGTAATTAATAAAAATGAAAACAGCGTTGTCATAGGTTATTCCGTTACGCTTGAAAATACGGTAATAACGTATAAAGGGCTTAAAATATTTATTCATGGCCGCCTGAAAAAAAGCAGGGCAAACCTTTCAAATTTAATTCACGCTTTGACTAAAGTGGGCGCTGATGCAAAAGATTTAATTAGTATTTTGTCAATTTTACATAGAGCCGGTACTTTAAGCGGAAAATTGTTAATAATGTAATAGCAGGAGGATAATATGAATATTATAAATGCAGGTATGATGAACAGTAACGCGTTATCTCAAAGCAAGTCAACTGCACTGAAAATTTTACAATCAAAAATTAATACAGTGAGCAAAGAAAACAGGACTAATAATAATAAACGAAAATTTGTTGACGGTCATAGGGTTATCCCTTCTGATAAGCAAAAAGTTAATAAGCAACTTATGCGGGTATGTAAAGACTTTGAATCAATATTCGTTAACCAGTTATTTAAAGTTATGCGCAGTACGTTAAATAAGAAGAATAACATTTTACACGGTGGCCGGGGAGAAGAAGTGTTTGAGGATATGCTTTATCAAAATTATTCAAAAGAAGCTGCTGAATCCGGTGATTTCGGTTTCGGAAAACTTCTTTATGAACACCTTAATTCAATCAATCGGGGTTACTAACGGGAAATAGATAGCCGCAGAATAATAATATTCCTATAATATTTTTTTAAGTATAAGAGTGGTAATCTTTGAGCTGTGCTTTTTTCATAATTTTGTCCATTGTAAAAAATATGAATATGCAAATGCGTAAAAGATGTATTATATTTATTATATAATTGCTTTTTAGGATAAATATGAGCGAAGCATTTTTTATATTAGAAGACGATACAAATTTGCATGATTTTTACCGTGCTTTTTTTCGAGAGCGGGAATTGTATATTTTCGACGAATTGAATACTGCAATAGATTTTATTAATTCCGATGATTTTAATAAAGTTATTCTTGCCATTCTGGACGTTAATATTAACTCAACGCTAAAAATAGGCGGGTTTAATGCGGCTTATCAAATCCTAAAAGTACGCCCACAGCTTCCTATTGTTATTTGTTCTGCGTATAAAAAAGATAATTATGTTTATAATTATTCTAAAATGATTGGCGCTACTATTTTTGAAAAGCCCTTCGAGCTTGAAAGCTTGATACAAAAAATTAACGACATACTCGGAAACGATGCCCAAATGCCAATAAGTGAGCTTGATAATTTGTATAAAGCTTTCATGTCAAGCGTTATTCACTTTAAGTTGAATATGTTAATGGAATATTCCTTAGACGAATCTTCCGAAGAAATACTTTCCGGGGTTGATAAAATAGAACAGGAGTTGATGGAAAATTACAATTATATGATAGACGAATGCAATGGGCTTGAACAAACGTTGATAATTGAAAAGCGTTATAACTTTTTTAAGACTTTTCAAAACGAGCTTGTAGATTACGTTAATTCTTTATTACAGATTGTTCAGCGTACAATTATGTCTATGATAAATTTATCCGAGGAAGAAGAATTATTCGTTGATGAAATGAACGAAATAGGCAACGAACTTTTAAAAGAACTTGATAAACTTTAAAAAGTGATTTAATGATAAAACTTATTAAACTTCTGTATTTTTAAAAATTATATTTTAGTAATTCTTTCGTTTTAACCGACCACTCATGAAGGTATTTGAAAAATTTTTATAAACTTTGTGCGGTGCAAGGTATTCTTTGTAAATTATTTTATTACAACCGGATATATTATTTTCGCTCTGTTATTAATTTTCATAAAGTTCCCCTACCTGATATCAGTTGAAATATGTAATAAAAATGTTTTAATAACCGCCGTATTAGGTTATTGGCTGCGTGCCAATTTCTTTATTTTCTTCTTTAAAAACCGTTCCAACGTATTTTTTATCTATTTTCCGGACGCTGGTGAAAATGTGTATTACTACTCCGCCGTAAGTATTATTATGAACAACGACTTTAGGCGGCGGCTCAATTTTCAAGCTTGCTGTTAATTCTTTGCGATTTTCTTCAAGGTCGTCGAATTGCTTTTTATAAAGTCCGTAATCTTTTGCAACCGGGGCAAATTTTGCTCTTTGCTCGGGCCGTAAGCTTTCAATGTATTCTTCAGGTTGCATAAAAAAGCGTTCGTCCCATTTATTTTTAATGTCTTTGCTTATTTCCTTTAATTTTTTGTTTGCTTCTTCCCATTGTTCTGTTATTTGTCTAAGTTCTTCTTCTGCAACAGGGTCTTTGCCAACGTAAAGGTATGTAGGTTGTTCGTTTTTCGAGCCAACGTTTATTGCTTCTATTTTGAATTTAGCGGTGGTTTCCCCTCCCATTATCTGGCCTTTTTTTGTCGTTACAATAACGTTTTCATAAGCGGTTATGGTTGCGTTACTTGCATATTCTTCAATAATAACATCGCGTTCAGCCGTAATTTCAGCTTCCATTACATATTTTGCTTTGATTGTTCCTTTGGCTTCGATTAAGGTTTTTCCTGTCTGGCTTGTAACGCCTTTGCCGATTGTTACGTTTCCTCCTGCATATATTTCAGCATCGTCAACGCTACCGTCAATAATAACATCGCCTTCGGCTTTAACTTTAAATCCCGGGGTAACGTTTTTCTTAATGTGAACAGAACCGGTAAAATCAATATTTCCCTGGTGAAAATCAACATCACCTTCGACTATCAACATTTCGCTTACGCTTACTTTTCTTCCGTCGAGGATCAAAACGCCTTCAACTTCGGATACAAATTTCTCGCCTTGTTTTTTAATATTTTTGCCCAAGTTGTAAGAGGTGAATTCAAGGGTTTCAGTTTTAAGTTCGTTCCCGAAAATGTCTATACCGTTTTCCGGTTTAATTCCGGGAATTGCTTCCGCAATTTCTTGCCCCTGGCTAATTTGTATAACGCTGTCTTGTTCATGAAAGTCAATAGAACCATCTTCCCTTACTTTTCCGGCTTTTTTTGAGATATCAATTAATAATTTATTATACCCTTTGTAACCTTTAACAGGCATACGCCCTTCTGCAACGAGCATTTTTACAAGACGCGGCTTGCCTTTTTGAAGTTTGCCTAGAAACTTTCTCATTTTTTCAAACGGCTCAAGCTGAACTATTGCTTCCTGATTACAAATGTGAATAATATCATCTAAAGAGGGCCAAATTCTCATTCTGTTAGGGTATACTAAAAGTATTCCGCGGGTTTTGTGTTTGTTTATTAATAAAGGCGGTTCGATACATATAGTGTTGTTTATTATGGTAGTAAATCCGTAAGACATTGCAATGAATAATTTGCGCTCTCTGTCAAACGATACGTTTATTCCTGCTTTAAAATCTCCGGAAGTGTAATTCTGCTCTTTTACAACGCCGTCTTCGGGTTCAGCATTGTTATCAACAATCTTAGCAACCACATCCCCCATGTTTGCAACGTTGCGCGGAGAGATTAACTTCAAATCTTTATTGCCGTCTTTTGCTTTAATTACTTTTACGTTATGTTCTAATTCAGGGTTAAAGAAAAACCTGATATTCCCTGCCAACAGTAACCTGCCTAATATTAAATAATAATACATTAAAAATATAGTTTCTTAACGCATTATTCAATAGAATTTGTACATTATTTAATAATATCGGTGTTTTTTTATATTTTTGTAAACATTTATACCACATTAAAGAAAAATATTTGTTAAAACACACTTTTATTTTCCAATTTTCCATCAGTATTATGTTGATACATTAAGAAATAAATTAGTGTTTATTACTTTGTTATCAATTTGCGCAAGTTAACGCAAATAAGATGTATAATGATTACATTAAGCTTATTCTCGTCTGTTCGCAGTTTTTAATTTTTCGTCCTCATAACAAAAATGAGTTCAAATTTTTACCATAGATCGATATTTAATCCTATTTTTATATAAATCAAGGGAAAGATATTAATAACGTGAGTATAGAAAGCAAAAAAATATTTGAATAACGGGAAATTCAATTTATTTTTTATGTTATACTAGTTAGCGTACAATCCGGCACTTTATCCTATTTTAATCCCTTTGATTGAAGAAATCCCCCTGAATCCCCCTCCAACGTAAGGGGGGGACTTGAAGAGAAGAAATCCCCCATACCCTATACTTTTACTAATTCCCTTCTTTATTTAAAGAAGGGCTAGGGATGATTTCTAATCCTCCCTCTTTACTCAAAGAGGGAGCTAGAAGGTGATTCTCTTCTTTCAACGGTATATCTTTGCGTAAAGAATACTTTTTACATTTCCCGCAAGCGTTTTTGGGAAAGCGCGTAGGAAAACGGTTTTTCGCCCACGCTCATTTCTTCGGGCAGAGCGCTGCACTTTTTGTAATACATTATTGCTGTATTTTTATCCGCTTTTTTCTCGGCTAACCTTCCTAAAACGTAAAACAAATAGTTTTCATCTTCTTTTTTATCAATACCGGTTTTATAATCCGGTAAAACGCGTTGTTTTAAAAACCGGTAAGCAATGTCAACGGGCGAGCGTTTTAACAGCAAATCTAGGGCTAAACGTGAATAAAACGTTTCGCTTTTACTGCCTTTGATACCTTTATATTTTCTGCTGTTGATTAAAATACGGTAAATTGCGTTTAATGCCGAAGATGACATATTCATATCAAGATACGTTTTAGCAAGGAGATATTCAACGTGGGATTTTAAGTGAATATAAGGAAAGGCATAAGAGCCGGGTTTTCTGTATTTTTTTTCCCGGAAATATGCATTTAGCCCTTTTATATCAATTCCGGTTCTATTGGAAACCGCTGTACGCGATAAATCGAAAAGTTTTACGTTGCCTGCATCTATTGCAAGGGACGTTAAAGAGTCGAGTATTTTTTCTGCGGCAGACATATCTTTAAGTTCGTTTGCATAGATTTTATAAGCAACGAGTTTAATACCTACTCCGATATAGGATGCTCGTAATTCTGCCGGGATTTCTTCATCTGCGGTTTCAAGATAACGCAAGGCATCACGGAAACGCTTTTGGTTTATTGCGTTGTTTGCTTTAAACAAATGTTTGTAAATGCTTTTCCGCCTTGCTAATAGTTCGTTATATTTTTCATACTCACGGTGGTCAACGCGTTTAATTAAAATTTCGGAAATGGCAAACCCCGGGTGCGCTTCTCCTTTATGAATATCTTTTATTTTGATTTTTAAATAACGCGTGTCAAAAAGGCCTAGAGTTTGAAAGTTAAGGTTCATATCGCTTAAATTTATTTGCTTTGGATTTTGTCCTTCTTCATGCACTTCAATTTTGTTCACTCTGCCGTATCTTTTATATCCTGTCAAGCTTTTTGCATATCCGTTAATAATTTTTATTTCGAATTTCATGCGCTCGGGCAAAAGAAGCTCGATTGTTTTTTCGTTGTTAAAAGGGCTTGATAAAAAATACGTTTCTGTTTTATTGTCGAACATTGCCTTAGCAGAGTGCTTTAACTCTCCTCCGATAATTGATAAATCCTGAAACGGCATATTAATTCCAATTTTTCCTAATCCTTCGATGTGAATGAGTTTTACGGGTTTTGGGGGTTTTAATGTAACGTGTTTTTTTTCAATGTAAAAAAATTTTGTTCCCTTATAATTTATTTTATAAAACTTGTTTTTATTTTCGAGTATAATTAAACGCGTTCCTAACTTTGGCATAAACCGCGTTGGAATTAAAACGTTTCCATCCGCATAACGCAGAAAAGATTTTGATTTAACAGTACCGAGTTTAAATTTTTTCATAAGAATATAGCTTTTTTTAATCCAACCGGAGATTTTTAAACGCGGGGTATAAACGAAATAGTGTTCCTTGCCCGTTTTTTTAATTATTACTTTTTCGCCCCTGTAAAGTTTTTTTTCAGATACTGCGGCCTCCTGTTTCTGCGTTTGAAATAAAAAAGCGTTATTCATTAATACAATGGATTGAAGTTTATTTTGTTTTTTACAGGAAAGGAATAATAATGAATAAACAAAAATTAAAAAAAATATGTATTTAAAGTTTTGCATTACAAACTCCGGTAATAATGCTTTAATTTTAAAGCGTCTTGTTCCTGAATTGGCGATTCACAAATCACAATGCCTTTTAAGTCAAAATAACGGAAAACCTGTAAAAGTTCACGCCAGTTAAAATTTGATTCTTCAAGAGGCAAATGCTTTAATTCTCCCTTTTTTCCGTACTCAATACCGCTAACGTGAAAGTAAACATCGTTAACATAATCAGGGAGCTTCTTATATATTTTTTCGATGATTTTCTCAAAACCTTTATACGAATTTATTTTTCCTAGTGAACGCGCATAAATGTGGGCAAAATCAACGCAAAGCCCTAATCCCGGAAGGTCGTCTGTAAGACGAAGCAGTTCACTTAAAGTGCCAAACGCGGAAAGCTTACCCGTTGTTTCGGGACAAAGTTTTACTTCAGCGCGGCTATTTTTCATTACTTGATGAAGCCCTTTTAATACGTTGTCGTAACACCTCGTTTCGTCATCGTGATAAAAAGCCGGATGAAAAGTAACTCTATCCGCTCCGCATGCGTTTCCGATTTCCGTTGACTTTACAATGCGTTCAACGCTTTTAATTATTTTATGCTCTTCTTTTGAGTTGAGGTTTATGTAATACGGCGCATGTACGCTTAACCGAATATTGTTTTCAAGGGAAATTTTGTTAACGCGTTCTGCCGTTGCAAGTCCCATTCTTACACCGTAAACGAACTCAAGCTCCATACCATCGAGTTTTAGTTCTGCGACACGTTTGATACCTGAAACAGTTGAATTATTTTTTGAGGATGAAGGAACTCCCGCAGTGCTAAAGTGTAATTTATCCATGAGTAATAATATACTTTCACATTAATTTTCCGGCTAGCAGATTTATAGTGAGAAATTAATTTCTGCTTTATTCGCCTTTTGAATATACGCTTAAAGCACCGAAGTTTATAAGAATTTGATAAATAATCCAAAGCGTTGTAATTACCGTGCCGTATGTTATTGCAGAAAAATCATGTAGCGGAGATGACATATTTACGGCTGTAAACCATAAAACAGCTGGAGCGAAACCGGCAAAAACAGTTGAACAAAACTGAATGAAATTGTTGTTTTGTTTTTCTAAGATAAAAATATGAATAAAGATACTAATAATTAATATTAAAGGAAGAAGCAAAATAAAGCCGGTAAATATATTCGTTGAAAAGCTTTTTAATATTTCAAAAATTGGTATTGCAGTTGTTTTACCGAAAACGGGAAATAAATATAATGAGGCAGTAATTCCCGATGTAACGAACAAGACGTTTTTACCGGTATTGGTTAGCTTGTGTTTATAAATAACGAAGAGCGAACTTGATAAAAACGTAAAACTAAAAAATGCAATAATAAGGCGTATATTGTATTTAGCTATTGGCGCAAATACTATATTAAATCTTGGGCTAAGTATAAAAAATAATAAAATCGAAAACAATCCCGCGCCACCTGTTATAAATATTCTATCTATTTTTTGTTCGGTTCTATGTTTGAATTTAAAATGTATAAACAGTAAAAACCCTGCAATACATAAGGCAAAAAAGAATAATGTGAAATTTGCAGGAATTAATGGGATTTCAAAAATAAACATAAGCTTGCCCGAAATTTTTTGAAAAGGCAAGGAAAATAAAAATACAATAATTAATGGTAAAATAATAAAAACGCGTTTATTTGATTCCATGAATGTTTTAAATAATTTTTGTTTTTGCGTTGTTAAGCCGGAATCTTTTATGGTTTTTTGGTTCGTGGAATTTTCGTTTTTATTTAAGTTATCCTGTGTTTTGCCGGATAACCCCTTTGCTGAAAAGTTTTTTGGGTGTGTATTGCCATGTATTGTTTTTTTTTAAACCCCGGGTTGCTTAGATTAGCTCCTGCTCCTGAATAATTTATCGGAATAATGTGATAATATCCGGCCATTCTGTTTACGAAGAAAGTATAAAGAAAACCTTTATTAAAAATATAAGAATATAGCGTTAATTGAATAAAGAAGTATGCTGTATGCGAAAATAATACAGCTTTAACTTTAAAGCCTGCATAAAACATTCCTATAAATAGTAGGAAGGGGATAAAATATAAGAACAAGGTGCCTACGACATTTGTGAGGGATAAAAATTTTTCAGGTTTTATAAAAATAATAATGGAGACGAAAATGAATAAAACGGGTAATAATAAATATATTCGCAATAATACAGCCAAAAATCCACTATTTTTTAAACCAAGCACAAGGCCTTTTAATAAAACTCGTGATTTTAATCCGGTAAGAATAATGCGTTTATATTCTTTGAAAGGATAAACGTACATAAACGCGATTATAAACAATAAAATCCCCAAAGTAATTAATGCGATACGGTTATCCGGGTTTCTAGAAATAAATTTTAAAATTGTGCCTGTAAAAATAAAAATAATTGTTAGATAGAATAAACTTTTTTTATATGTTAAAATTGAAGAAAAAGTATAGTGAAAAGTTACGTCCCTGTTCATAAATACAAACCACATTGTAATACCTAACGCGCCTAATAACAAAAATACAGGCGACCGGTTATACATATTCAAGCCGGGTATAACGGAAATTATTAGAAAGATAACTCCGGCTAATATCGTTGCAATTATGGGCACTGCTTTTATGCCTGAATTTAAAAGATGCCAGCTAGTTATGATTTTGCCTTCGATTAATTGGGGTAAAAATAAAGACAGAATAATTAAAAAGGAAATTATAACTCCGTGTATATAAATTGATTTTTTACCGGGAATATCGCCTTTAGTGTATTTTTCTATTAAAGGCGGCCGTGCTTTTGCCGGCGTTTCAACTACAGGCGTCTTTAAATAGCCAGGGTCTGTTATACTTTTTTTCGTTATTACGGGTTCTTTTATGGGTTCAATAATTTTTTCGTTATCTTCCGGCGGGGATTCAATTTTATTTTCTTCATGTATGTTGGTTTGGGATAAAACTTCATGCTCTTTAGCGCCTGAATATGAATTATTTGTCTTAAAGTTTTTGTTATTATCAATATTTTTTTCAGGACTGTCTAAAACCACATCATCGGAATCAAGAATTTCGTCAATAGTTTTATGTTCGTTAGTGGGTGATGAATTGTCAACGTGTTTTTCTCTGATGCTTTCTTTGTTATCGGGTTTATCTATTAAGTCATCTTCGGTGGGTTGGTTTTTATGCTCTGTATCATATTTCCTTGTTTTTTCATCGCCTTGCTGTTCGCTTATTTGATTATTCGTTAACACCCGCTCACATAAATTTAGAATATCGTTTTGAGTAAAAACATTAATTTTATCATCCGATAAATAGAAATTAACATTTTTCCTGTTTTGTTTTGCTAAATTATATTGGTTAATTAAAAATCCGATACCGCTTGAATCAATAAAACGTAAACCCGTTAAATCAAAGTTTATACCGTTAAATTTATACGAATGCTCTTTAATAATATTTTCAAGAGCATTAATATCTTGGGAAATTAGTTCGCCTTTTAATTTTAGTAATAAATTTTTTTTATTTTTATTCATAACCTTGTTTTACTTTTTATATTCTACTACATTATTAATTGTCGTGGTGATTTAATAATAATGAAGAAAAAAATCTTGACAAAGACTGTTTTTTAAATATTTAATATAATGTACATAATAAAAAGGGAACGGAACCTAAATGGCACAAGGCGACATAATAATTAACAAAGGCGAAGAAGCGAATCAAGCATATATGCTTACTATAGGAAAAGTTATTTACGAACCGTCAAACGATGCCTCTTTCTTATACCAGGGAAAAAATATGATTATCGGCGCAGCGGAACTTGTACTGGAAAAAGAAGACAACGAACCTAAAAAACGTCACATGACAATTAAAGAAGGTGATTTTTGCAATGTCAAGTCTATCCCTAAAAAAACTTTGTTAAACCGGCTTTCCAGTTATAATATAGGTTTTAACATAGCAAAAAATATCGCAAGCAATCTGGTTAATCTTCACACTGTTGTTAATAATAAAAACGAAAAACTAAGCAAACATGAAAAAATTGCGCGTGATTTTTGTAAAACTTTTGCCTCAACAGTTTTTAAACTTGAACACTCTATTCGGGAACATGAAGCTTCGTTCCTTGAAAACCTCGTTAATGAGATGAAAGATACTGTTACATTTAATTACGGACAAACATTAATTGACCAATCCGCTGCGGCAAAATTTGAAACTGACAATGCAAGTTTAAATAAATTTAAGAGAAATTATGCACCCGGTTCGGTTATTGTTCAAGAAGGCGGGGAAGCCGAGGAAATGTATATTTTATCCGAAGGCTCAATTGGGGTTTATATAAACGAGAAGCAAATCGATACTATAAAAGAAAAAGGGCAGATAATAGGTGAAATGGGGTTTATCTTAAACCAGCCACGAACAGCCACGCTAAAAGCAGATGACGAAGTGTCTTTAATTGTTGTTGATAAACCGAGAATTAAAAGTTTTTTTGAACAAAACCCTTCCGTTTTTATTCAAATGGTAACAACACTTGCCCGCCGTGAAGAATATTTAACCAATTTAATTGATGAAATAGACCAGCTTATTCACGACGCGCAACCCGCTCTTGAAATGGAAGAACAACAGGTCGAAAATTATAAAAACGATTTATTATTACTTAAAGAAAAACTTGACAATACTATTCTTCAAAGGCGTACAGCTTGGCTTGTTGATATTTTTGAAAAATATCATGAAGAACTTAAAAAACTCGGCTTATCGGAATAATTCTAACGTGATAAATTTAAACTTTTTAAAAAATATTTTATAAGTATATATTTGATCTTGCGTTATAAAACTTTAGAATTAATATAATTTTATAATGAATATTGTTTTTTAATATGAAATTGTATTAAATTATATTCAATGCCATATAAACGGAGGAATGAATGAAAAAGATTATCTTATCAATATTAAACATATCAGCATTAATATTTTTTATATCCTGTGGAGGGACTGAAATATCTCGTTCTCATTTTAAGTCAGGAGTTGCCGGCAAAAAAAATTTAGCTCTTGTTAATATCAGTGTTAATACTAAGTATGATTTATCAACAACGAGAAGAAATTTAATCGCAGAATACGAACTTATTTTAAAACAACACGGTTTCAAACTTACTGACAGAGAAATAATAAATAAAGCTCTAACTTCCTTAGAACTACCTATTGACAGGGAATATACAAAAAGTGAAATAGGAAAAATTGCAGAAAAAGCAGGCGCGGATTTAATTGTACAGGGTTTCGTATCCGAGGCAAGTGAATCGTTAATAAGTGATGACAACACTATTAACTTTCATTTTAAATATTACAACGGCAAAACCGGTGAATACATCGGAGAAACACTTTATCAATATAGAGGAAACGAAACGTTATTAGAACCGGAATTAACGAACAAAGCAATTATGAAAATGCTTGAGCCTTTTAATATAAAAAAATAATTCTATAAAGATATGAAGGGTAATTGACTTTACCCTTCTTTTCATTTTACTGATAAATTTTGCTCTTACGTTTTTTTTTATCCATAT
>CAYUYT010000004.1:0-47202 GCA_964449345.1 uncultured Spirochaetia bacterium
TAATCCGGCACCCCCGGACCGCCGTGTAAAAGTAAAATAATTTCTTTATTGTTAGGCCCTTCAATAGTGAGAAATAGCTCAGATGTTTTCGTTTTTATTGTTAACGTATCAATATTTGAATTAGTTGAATTTAACATTGTTTTACCTTCCTGTGGATACACGTACAATACTAGCATAGTCAAAAAAATGATTAGAGTTTTTCATTGTTAATTCTCCTTTGCTTGAAAATGTCCGACAACGGGCGGCGGCTATGCGTAGTGTCCCGAGGCGAGTTTTCTCGCCCGAGGGTATTTCGTATAGCCGCTGTTAAGCAAAGTTGCGTAGCAATCTTCCGCTAACAGCGGTGATGCCGCCGCCCGATATATTATAACTTTAATTCTGAAAAGTAACAATATATGCAGTATAATAAAACCTTAGCATAAATAACTAACATTCCAAAAGTAAAGCACTACAAGTAATTTTATATTCAACGCATGGAAATTGCAACTATTTTTTATCAAAAAAGTGGACTAGATTGCGCCGGAAAAGCAGGCCTAGTTTAAGCCGGAATATGCAATATGTGGACTTTCATTAAATTTCTAATCTTTACATTAAAGCTCGTTTTTATACTAAAGTGATTTTAAAATCAAAGTATTGTATATTGTAATTGCTTTTCAACCGACACTTTAAAGTGTCGGTTGCATAAAATTTAAAGTATTATTAGTATATATATTGTAATTTTCAATTGGATTAAGTTTCATTTATTAACTTTACGCTTGCGTGTTCTCTACCTGATGTCTTTTTTTTTGTTTTCGTGCTTAAAGGGTTGTGAGCCAAGTCCGTTGATTCTAAGTTGAATTTTGTGCAGGTAACGCACCTGCACCTACAAAACTACGATGTAAAAAAATATCTGCGTTTAATCCTTTCGAATCTGCTATAATTGTATATTTAAAAAACGTGTTGGATTTTTTTCCCTATCTTTAACGTTCTTCTTTGTTAGTATATCTCGTTGCTTGCTTTATGATGTCTGTAAATTTCAGAAAATAATAAATTGGATTTAGCGTTTTAACTGATTTTTATCTTATGATATAAATTTTTTAAGTCTTCCGGTTCTCTTAGTTCGAAAAAATCTTTAACCTCGTTTTCAATTAATGAATAGTTTAAATCATCAAGTCCTTTATTCAAAGCAATGTGATTAGCCAGATACACCGTATATATTACGCTTGTATTTTCTTTTGCCATTAAAGGTTCGTGATGATAACTAATTGCGTGAACGAGAATTTTAGGAAATTCCCAATGTTCTGCAATTTTTCCGCCGATTAAAGCATGACTTAACCCCATCATTATTTCTTCGACAATGGGAAGTTCAATGCCTTTTTTACTGCATACATCTTCGATTATTTTTGCTTTTTCTTTATCAATGCCCATTAAAATGATTTTACCTATATCGTGTAAAAGCCCTGCAGTGAATATTGAATCTTCATTTTGTTTTAAATTGGCAATTTTACAAATCTTGCCTGCATAAGCCGCAGTTTCATAAGAATGTTTCCATATTTCTTCAACAGTGCCGAACCTTTGGCTTAAAATTTTCATAGCTCCGTAGGAATATAAAATGCCTTTCATTCCTTTTATTCCGAGGTAATTTAATGCTTCGGTAATTGATTCGATTTTTCTCGTTAACGCAAACTGTGCAGAATTAACGAGTTTTAAAACATCTGCGGATAACGAAGGGTCGCTACTTACCTGATTTGCAATGTCTTTCACGGTAACATCCGGCTGAAGTAATTTAGCTAAAATAGCTTTAATGTTTGCAGGGAATTTAGGCAATGTTGTAATCTGACTTAATATTTCTTTTGCAAAATCGCTATAAGGCGGAGGGGTAACTTCAGAATATTTAAAAGATAACTTTGCAATAGTCCTTCCCTCGTTTGTGCCTATTTTTAGAGATGAGCTTTTAATACCTACCTGTTCAAGTATCTGAAAAGTTAAAAACAATCCTAACCCTGCGCCTTCCGCAGTCTCTTCGTTTTCATTGCCGAAATAATGCTCTCCGTTTTGTTTGAAATTTTTGTATTTTTGAACTTTGGTATTTATATTATTGATTTCTTCTTTGGTAAGTGTTGAACTATTTATAACGAAAACGGAAAAATTATCATCCGCGTATTCCTTAAACATAACTTTTACATATTGTTGGTAATCATCAAGCATGATTTCAAGACTATTTAAATCGCTATGTAAAGTTTGTTTAAATCCTATAGATCCTTTTTGATAATCTTCGGGAAGGTTTATATATAAATCATTTTGCTTGAAATAAACTCTTTTTAAATTGGCTTTGTTTGCATTAGTAATAAATTCTCTTAAAACGTATGACAAAGGAATTTTTAAATGTGGGTACTTTCTGTTCAATAGAATATTAGATAAAGCGCTATCAATTTTATCTAGAAACTTTGGTTCAACACAAGAAATTTCAAAAAGTAAAACCTGTTTTTGCTTTACTTTGTCGAGCAAATTTTCCCTTTCCGCTAACATAAATAACCCCTCTTACTATTAAATAAATAAACATGAATAAATAATTATGTCAAGAAATAATATTTATTTTATGAAATTTTATACGTTTTATAATATTATTTACATTAAAAATATATATTTATTACAAAACTGTTGCGAAATATAATTTTTGTTATTTGAATATCAATTAAAATGTTGAGTATTAAGCAATTTATGCTCTGATTAAGCCGGTTCACTTGACGCGGTTTTATTACACGGTTATATTTGAATTTTAATACCAAAATTCGTTAGAATGTAGAATTTAAATTACAAACGGAGAAAAATAAATACATAATAATATAAATTATTCCTAAATATTTAAAATAATTATAATGTAGATGATAAAGTAATATTTCTATTCAACTCCATTGTGAAATTTATATGACATTCTGCAATTTAAAACAAAATGGTATTATAAGGGATTAAAAATAATAACGCATAAAACGCTAAAGAGAGATTAAAATGGGCAAAAACAAAAATGACGATTTAATGAAAAAAGTTGTATCACTGTGTAAAAGAAGAGGCATGATTTTTCCCGGAAGTGATATTTACGGTGGTCTTGCTAATACATGGGATTACGGGCCATTGGGCGTAGAATTAAAAAATAACGTTAAGCGGGAGTGGTGGAAATATTTTGTGCATCGCCGTGAAGATATGGTGGGGCTTGATGCGGCTATTTTGATGCATCCGAAAACGTGGGAGGCATCAGGCCACGTAGGCTCTTTTTCCGACCCCCTTGTTGATTGTAAGCAATGTAAAACGCGTCATCGGGGCGACCATTTAATAGAAGACCAGCTTGATGCAGATTGCGCAGGCTGGACACTTGATAAAATTTCAGAAACTATTCAAAACGAAAATGTAAAATGTCCAAATTGCGGAGCAAGTGATTTTACGCCTGCACGGGAATTTAACCTTATGTTTAAAACGCATCAAGGCGTTGTTGAGGATTCAACTAACCTTGTTTACCTAAGGCCGGAAACAGCGCAGGGAATTTTCGTTAACTTTAAAAACGTTTTAAATACAGCGAGAAAAAAAATACCCTTCGGAATCGCACAAATTGGAAAAGCGTTTAGAAACGAAATTACTCCGGGTAATTTTACTTTCCGCACCCGTGAGTTTGAACAAATGGAGATTGAGTTTTTCGTTAGACCGGGAACTGAGTTGGAATGGCATGAAAAATGGTCGAATTATTCAATGGAATGGTTTGTTAACCTCGGCATCAGAAAAGACAAACTTAGGTTTCGTGAACACTCTGAAGACGAACTTTCGCATTATTCTAACCGTACGCTTGATATTGAATACGAGTTTCCTTTTGGCTGGGGCGAACTTGAGGGGATTGCTTCAAGAACGGATTTTGATTTGAAGCAACACACCGAGTTTTCAAACGAAGTGCTTGAATATTTTGAACAGGCATCAGGCGAACGTTATGTTCCTTTTGTAATTGAACCGTCTTTCGGAGCAGACAGAACGGTTTTAACATTTATTGTAGATGCTTATCGTGAAGACACTTTAGAAGATGGCTCTGTAAGAACGTGGATGAAATTGGATCCCCGTCTTGCACCGATTAAAGTTGCAATTTTGCCGTTAAAAAAGAATCACGAAGGCATAAAAAGCAAAGCCCGGGAAATTTTCAACGCTTTAAGCATACATTTTAACGTGATGTATGATGATACCGGTTCAATTGGTAAACTTTACAGACGGCAGGACGAAGTAGGTACGCCGTATTGCGTAACCGTTGATTTTCAAACAATCGAAGAAGACAACAAAGTTACTGTTCGAAACCGGGATACAATGGAACAGGAACGCGTTGATGTGAATAAATTAACGGAATATTTCGCGCCAAAATTTATCTAGTTAGGTATAATCCGGTGGCTTATACGTAAACAAAGCTTGCGGATTATACAAAAAATGAGTATTGTTTTTAAAGTAAATAGAATATGGTGAAGCGTAAAAATTTGATATAAATTTGTCGACTTTTCTATTTTTTTAAAGAAAAATGGTTTTATATTAATACACATTTTTAGTATTAATCGTTATCTTTAGAAAAAGAATAAATTACCAGAAATTACATTATAATGTTAAATTGGATTTATTTAAATTTTAAAAAAGCATAAAAAAACGCAAAAAATAAAGACGGCATTAGTCAATATCGCCTCTTTTGCTAATTAAAACGTAATATATTTTTGATATATATTTCGAAAATAGCGTTTATTGGTATTTTTACAATATTAATCTTTGTCATTAGTATTTGGGAAGTGATATGAATTATTACATTTACGCTCCGGTTGATGAGTTGTTAGCTAAACAAATAAAAAATTGGCGTTACAATTATGATAGGGATAACGTTAACAATAGTATTCACGTTGTTGTTTCCGAAGAAGAACATGATTATGCCAACGTAAAAAGACTCGTTATTCACGTACAAAACAGCGTTAAAAATATGAATTCTATTAACGTTCAAGCCGGAGAAATCGAAATTTATAATGATTGGTTAATATGTAATATTAAAGAAAATAATAAATTAAAAAAATTCCTTCAAATACTTCATTCCAACGGAAAATACTTCAGGAATTGCTGCAAACCGCCTTACATACCGATAATTAATACATACGGTATGGAGTTGACCCAAGAAGTAATTCAGCACATACGAAAAGATTTTAAAAATAAAAGTTTTTTCATAAGGCAAATGTGTTTATTCGTTAATTACAGCAAAGTGAAAGCGCCTGAAAAAATTAAGATGTTTAACTTATAACTATGCCGTTAAATAAATTAAGAAGAATGTTTACGGTGTAAAATTTACCGTGAATTTATTTTATTTTCGTATTATAATGTAAATGCTATGAATAACAACTATTTAGAAGATATAGAAAAAAGCATAAAGTTAAGGCCTTCGCAGAAAGCAATATTAAAAGTTATTGAGCACTCGATTAATAATGGTGAAATGGATTCTGCAACGGAACTGACTAAAAAATTGGGTATGCGCTTAAACCCGAAAGACAAAAATAAATTTAACGAAACACTTTCAAAAATAGATTCATTGCGTCCCCATCTTTTAAAGTCAAAAATAATAACTAAACAGCAAGCTGCAAAAATAGAACAAACGCAAAAAAAAGTTAAATCCCAAAAAACTGAACAAAAAGCAGGACAAGAATCGGTTGAAGAAATAACTGAAACCGGAGAAACCATTGAACAGCAAGCGCAAGAAGCAGAAAAAAGCGAACAAAAATCGGCAAAAATAAATGAAACGGAAAAAGAAAAATTAGCCGCAGATGAAAAACAACCTTCAAAAAAACAATTAGACGAACAAAAATCTAAATTCGGCGGTGAACAAATCGTTGTTGAGGGTGAAGTAGTTCAAATTTCTACGGATAAACACAGACCAGAAGGAACAGGACAGCGACATCCAAGGCAAGCCAATGAACAAAAGCAAGCGCAAATAGATGATTTTTCATCATTGCAAGACGGCGGATTGCCGCCTTCGGCTGTAAACTCGCCAACGGAAATGGATATGGCGGAGTTAAGCGGGGAGTTGCCGGAAACGAAAACCGATTCGGTAAGCCCCCCTAAACAGCAGCAAATACCCGATAATTTCATTACACCGGACGGGCATTATAATTCTCTCGGTTTAAACCTTGTCCCTGAATTCGTTGAAGGCAAACCTCCTGGAGTACCGCCTAAGGATCAAAATAGAGATTCTATTGGCAGAGGCATACCGTTCCCGTATTCAGGTCAGTTTGTGCCTCCGTCTGAAATCGGTCAACAGTCTTCTACGGAGAAACAAATACCTTCAGAGCAACAATCAGATGGGCAAATACAATCCGGCCAGCAAGGCAGTATTCCCGGCGAAACCAAAGTGCAGGGTAGCGGTGGTACGCCCACAGGGCAAACAATCCAGCCGCCTGGTGAAGAACAAAATTTACAGGGAACGCAAAGTGCGGGCGGAGGTTATCCGGCGGATTTTTCTTTTCCGGAGCAAGGAGCTTTTTCTCAAAATCAGCAAGGATTGCCACCCGGCGCAGGTCAGGGGATGCCTTTTCCCGTTCCTATGCCAATACCCGGAAATTTTTCATCACCGTCTGAAATGGGTATGCAGGGTACAGGAGGGCAAGGCGGTTTTCCTGAAATTCAACAAGGATACGATAAATTATCCGATTTAATCGAGGAGATGCAAAAACAAATTCAACAATTTCCGGGCATGGGCGGGGGAACTGGTCAGCCGTCCGCAACGCCTTCAAGTACTCAAAACGCGCCTCAGCAATTATCAGGCAGAGAAAAAGATTCCGGACTTATTTCAGAAGATGATATAAAGGATATTGTCGGGCAGGGGGGCACAAATGATTCCATGCTTATGATTGATACTAAGGATATTGGAAGCGGAGTAAAAATAGGCGGTCAGGAAATCCCTGAACTTAATTTTAGCGAAAAATCAATGTCCGACCCTGAAATCAAACCCGTTTTACAGGCACAAGGCATAGCATCTCAAGGAAATATATCTGATTCTTTGGATGCATCGGACGTAGTTTCCAACGTTTCAACTCCCGGAAGCACACCTTTTGAGTACGCACCTATTCCCGGTGGGAACGTCCCCCCAGAACAGCCTCAACAAGGGCAACAACAACCCGTTACTACTCCCCAACCGGCGGTTGATCAAGGATTAAATAACGCTTTAAAAGAAGCGTTGTCCGGATTATTAACTGATGCTGTTGAATCTTTTAAGGATGAAAATAAGGATATATATGATAAGATAGACAAAAAATCTGAACCGGAAACGGAAAAAATGAAAATGCCTGAGTTTGAAGAGGAAGAAGACGAAGGCGAACCTTGGATGCGGGATGCAAAAGACACGGAGTTTAAAGTTCATTCCTTTGATGAAGCAGAAGATGAGTCAATAGGACAACACGACCCTTATGCTGATGTTGAAGATGAAGATGAGATAAAGCCCGACCCGTTTAAAGACGTTAATAAAGGGCTTTTTGATGAAGTAGAAAGAAAACCTAAAGATTTCAAAGAAGAATTAACAGAAGCTTATAAAGATGAAGACGGAATAAAAGTTGAAACTAAAACATCTGAAAGTGGCGGCAAAGAAATTGTGTTCACTAATTTGGACGCTTCCAAGAAGAAAAAAAAACCCCCTAAAAAACCCCCTAAACGCGTTCGTTTATCATATTCTTTTAGAAATTTATTTAACAACAAAACGTATATAAAATATAAAGAAATATTAAATAGAGCTGCGATTTTGGTTGCAGAAAAACGTCTTGACGAAGCTTTGGACTATTATTACACAATCCGAGACCAAAATATTCCTAATGTTTTTAAAATGATGGTACAACAAAACATTGATGACATTGAAGATACCATAATGAGAACGTTTCAGTATTCAGATACTATCGTTAAAGTCAAGGATTCGGGTAGAGCCATACGGCTTAAAGATATTAACGAATATGAGCGTCAGATTGAAGAAGAGGAAAAAGAAAGAATAGCTTCACGGCAGGAAGAAGTTCTATACTCAGAAGACGAAGAGTAATATTTTCTACTATGATTATTTTTACTTTGAATTTTACGTTATTAAGTTTTGTCTTTGATTTTTTCATTAAATAAGCGTATAAAATCATAGTGAATAAAAAATTTTTAATGCAAATAGGCGAACTGGCAAAAAAATGCGGAATATCCGTACAGGCATTACGTTATTACGAAAAAATTGCATTAATAAAACGCGTTTTCGAGCTTAAAGCCAAATTGATAAACGCGTTTCATAACGGATATGAAAATATATATCACCAACGCGTTGATTGGGAACTTGCTATGGAAATAAAATCACACCATGATAATTCAAATTTTATGCTAAAATTTGATAAAAAATGGAATTCACCACATAAAAAGCAAAACAGATTGAAAGATAAGAAATCCCCCGTGTTTTACCGCAAAGAGCTTTCTTGCCCCCTTTAAATAAAGAGGGCGGATTTTTTTTATACGTTGTGATTATGAATTTAAGATAGCTAGACGTAGGGGCAGGTAGGTTACCTGCCAATAGAAGCGACATTAACAAATGTGGCCTCGCAATAAAGTAAAAAAAATCGAAATTCCCGTTATTAAATTTTTTAATCCAGATTTTATATATTTTGTTTTTATTCGAAGATAATTAACACTTTATTTGTAAAACGTTAGGTATGGACTTTCTCTTCTCTTCAAGTCCCCCTTTATTCGAAGGGGGATTTTGGGGGATTTGCCTTTTTTCAAGCCTTGCTTTATCAAAATCAAAGGAATTAAAATAGAATAAATTTCCATATTTTTAAACTCATTGGTATAAAACAGAAAATATATATAAATGAACTTTATATTATTATATTTTACCAAAAAAGGAGTGGAAAATGGCTAAAACTATAAAACGAAAAATATTAAAAAATAAACGCGTTGTGGTTACCGCAGGCGCAAGTATGGAAGATATTGATCCTGTCAGGTACATTACTAACAGAAGTTCAGGAAAAATGGGTATTCGTTTTGCGGAAGTTGCAAAGCAGATGGGCGCAGAGGTTATTTTAATTCACGGACACGTTGACCAACCTTTGCCAAAAGGCGTTAAAACCGTATGCGTACGCGGAGCATTGGAAACATTAGATGAGCTTAAAAACTACCTTGAAAATGCTCAAGTTTTAATAATGGCAGGAGCTATTTCCGACTACCGTGTAAAAGACGTTAGCGGTCAAAAAATTAAAAAAGGTGATGAAAATCTAAAAATTGAACTAGTTAAAAATCCGGATATTTTGAAAACGCTTAAACCGGATAAGGGGGACAGGATTCACGTTAGCTTTGCCCTTGAAACGGAAAATCTGCTTGAAAACGCAAAGAAAAAATTGAAAGAAAAGGGAGCTGATTTGCTCGTTGCTAATAAGGCAGATAGTTTCGGCAAAGATGAAACAGAAGTTTATTTGCTTCATCAAAACGGCAGCACAGACCACATAAAAGCAACGGACAAATCTAATATTGCCCGTTTAGTTTTAACAGAAGTGTACAAATTATTAAACGGAAATAATATATAATTAGGAGGAATGATGAATATACAGGAATTTGAGAAATTAGCAAAATCACGTTGTTCGCACCGTAAATATTTGCAGGATGAAATTCCAAAGCAAGATGTTGAAAAGATGGTGGAACTTGCTGTAACTGCGCCGAGCGGGCATAATTTGCAGCCGTGGAAATTCATTGCAATTACATCGGATAAATTGAAAAGCAAAATGGTGCAGGCAATTACAGATGAACTTAATAAGATTAAATCTGCGTTGGATGAAAAATACGCGGACAAACTTGATAAGTTTTCTTTTTTCATAACGCATTTTGAAACTGCGCCTTTGGCTTTTGCTGTCTTAGGTAGAAAAGATGAATACATCAGTGCTAAAATTCGTGAAATATCAAATGGTGCTATGGCTAAACCTGAACATTTTGACATGGAATTATTGGGAATCGGTGCGGCAATTCAAAATTTATTATTAAGTGCAACGTCAATGGGATACGGAACGTGCTGGCTTACAGCGCCGATAAATTATGCTCAAGAAGCACTTGAAAAAGTTTTAGAAATCGAAAATTCGTACAATTTAATTTCTATTTTAGCAATCGGTAAACCTACTAAGGATAGAAAACAGCCGCAAAGAAAACCGCTTGACCATGTATTGAGTTTTAAATAGAATTTACCCCAAGTGTGGGGACACCGAAATAAAGGGTGGCACGTATTTTTCGTTGCCGCCTTTTCTCACTCTTCATCTGATTATAAGCTGAATGCATCCAATTAAAAAACCTAAAATTGCCCCGAAAACATTAATCCATTTTAATTGGTCTTTAATAATTTTTAAAATAATGTCTTCAACCTCTTCCAGAGGGAAAGAATCAATACGCGTTTTTACAAGGCTTTCCAAATCCAAAGTTTCAAGAACAACGGGGAGCTCTCTGTCTATTAAAAAAACTACGTAATGCATCATACGTTTTGAAATGTCAAGAATAGTTGACTTTTTGACTTTCAACAAATTTTGCAATGAGCCGATTTTTTTATTGAAAATAAAATCATGCAAACGCGTTTTAATAAAACCCATAATTCTATCAATGCCCTCATGGCTTGAAAGGTAATGAATGATACTTGTCATAACGCGTTTTTTTATTTCCGTTTTTTCTTCATCATCGATAAACGAAGCGAGCTTTTTCTTTTCAAGGTCAAAACCGGAAGTTACTTCGCGTAAAAACAAAACAATTTTTTCCGGATCTTTTATAGCATCTTCAAAAATATTTCTAAAAAACATTAAAAGCTTTTTTAAGGGGATACCCGATTCGGATGTTAATTCAGACATTTGTTTATCAAGAAAATGACCTAAAAATAAATCGACTTTATCTTCAAGATAATCCATGAAAATTATGTCTTTGCTCATTTCAGAAATTTCCGTTCCAAGGCGGTCGATAAAATAGGGTATTTTATCGGCAATTTTATTTTCAACTCCGAGTATTTCAACAACTACGCTTTGTAAGATATTTAAACTGCTTACGTAATCTTTGACAACTTGCAAAATTTTTTCCTGAATAACGCCTTTTATACGGGGGTCGTCAAGCCATGTTGAAACATTAACCATTAATGAAGGTAAACGACTTTTAATATAGTTTGCAATAATATCAACCATGCTTTCGGGAATAACTTCGCGTACGGGTTTTCCCGATTTAAAAATTTCATTGAAAAAATCTTGAACAATAACAAAAATTCTATCTTGAAGACCTTGTTTTTGCAAAGTATCGCTGGTGATTTTTGCAATCGCGTTCTGAATAACATCAGCCCCTATTATATCGTCAACGCTTTTATCTAAAAACGCATCAAGTATTTTATCAAGAAGTGTTTTTAATATTGCCTGATTATTTTCATTTTTAAAAATGCTTCCAATGAAAACTTTGATTTTTTCAAAAATCATTTCATAATAAAATTCAAAATCCGCTCTGAAAGCTTTTTTCATTAATCCTGCAATTGTATCAAATTCATAATTAAGTAAAGTGTTAATGCGTTTTCTTATCCATAGCACAATGCCTTTTTTCATTTCTTTGCTTTTTACTGTGTTGCGTAATGTTTCCGCATTTAAAAGCTTTTCGCTTACAATTTGTCCGATGCCCTGTGAGATTTTTTGGCGCTGTTTGGGTATTATTCCCGGAGTAAACGGAACGCGAATTTTGCCTACTCTGTAAGCTTTATACGGCTTAAAAAGCATTTTTACAGCCACCGCATTCGTTACATAACCGATTATTGCACCGATTACGGGAGGGAGAATCAACATCCAATCTATTTTATTTAAGAAAGCTAATATTTGTTCCACGAACATAAATTTTATAATAATTTTACTAAAAAGCAAGTGAATAAAAATAACGCGTTGTTTTAAGGATGCACGGGATTAAATAGAAAACGCAGTGAAAATTGAGTTAATATTTAACGTATTTTTACAAATTTCCCGCAAGAAAAAAAACTAAATTCGCAAAAGAATGAGCAATGAAACAGGAAAGCAAACTTTTTCGCCATATATAAATACCGGTTAAAATTGAGGAACTGAAAAAATATAGAAAGAAAACGGAAAAATTAATCGGTAAATGTACTCCGGCAAACAAAAGGTTTACAACGAAAAAAGCAATGTATTCGTTTGTATCAGCAGACATTCTAACGAATAAAAACCTGCGGAAAAAGATTTCCTCTGCCGCAGGAGCAAATACTCCCCTTGTTAGAATTAGAGCGTAAAAATAATTTTTTGATTGCAAAGAATAGGAATCAACCAGACGGTTAATTATAACGAGAATGAAAAATAATGCGCAAGCTCCTGCTAGTCCGGTGAAAACGTTGTAAAAAATATTTTTTCCCTTAAAAATAAGGCGGAACGGGCTTTTACCGTAATAATTTCTTGAGAAATAGCTTAAAAACGGATAAAGAATAACGTAAATTACGCCAGTGTTATTAAAACGCGTGAAAGTTTTACTCAACGTATTCCTATTAAAATCCTTAACCGCAAAAGCAAGGAAAACGGACAAAGCTATTATTAGGAAAATAAATATCAGTGTTAATAACTCGAGAGAAATAAGGGGTTTTTGCTTGGTTTTAAAATAATGGTTGAAATCAAGTAATACGCGGTTTTTTTCTTTTTTTGAAAAACTCTCTTTTTTATCTATTTGATTATAAATTTTATCTTTTTCGCTTTTTGTAAGATAATCTAAAACCGTTTTTGCGTTGTTTTCTTTTATAATGCCTAATAAAATAGCGCATTTTTTTGCCGGATTCATTTTATAAATAACGGCAAAGCTTTAAAATAAACGGGAAAAATTAATTTTATTTTATTAACGAAATGCCATTTTTTTAACGTATTTCATAGGAAAATAGCGTCCGGGGCAAACGCGTTCTTCGTGTGTACCGTCTGGTTTGAATAATAACTTATTTCCGTGTATGAGTATTTTACCGTGGGGCACTCCCCCGTGTCCCATAATATTTTTTTTAGGGATATTGTATTTTTTACACAATTTTTTTATTAACCGGATTAATGATTTTAATTGATTTTTTGTAGGACGGTATTTTTGAAAATTACCAACAAGGCAAATGCCTATTCCGAAAACGTTGTGATACCAAGCGTCAACCGTTACGTGTGTTCCCGCAATTTGTTCTTTCCATCGAAACCCGGCTTGAATTTCTCCGTTGCCTGCGCCTCTTCCGTTTCCGATAATGAAATGATATGCGAGCCCCCCGTAACCTTTTTTCGTATGATAAGAATGAAAAGATGCAGCCGAACCGGAATTCGTTGCACTGTGATGGATTACAATAAATTTCCAGCCCTTTGCCGAATCAACTGATTTATTGTAAATATCCCGCCACGTAACGCGCCTGTAAGCGAAAGATTGTTGTTCTTTTTTACACGCTGTTATTAATAAAAAAAGAAATAATATAATAAAAATTTTTTTCACGTTGTTTTTAACACATTATTTGTTATCATGGGACAATTTTTTTACTAATTTTATTTTTTATAATCAATTTTAAAAAACGCGTTATGTTTCTATGTAAAAATTTTGTCAAAAGGATGCGAATTCATTTTTGCCGGGTATTCAATTGTTTTTCCCGTTACACCGGCTTTATAAATTGCCATAATCTGTCTAAATGAATTAAGCGCGTGTGTTCCTGATGATTCGGGGATTTCTCCTGTTTTTAGATACCGCACAATGCTTTCGGTTAATACAGAGAAAAAGGGCGTATCTTTATATTCCGGAAACTTTTTTTCCTTTAAGCTATTAAAGTTTTCGTAATACGAGCTTTCCGCCTTAATGTAATATCGATGAATTCCATTTCCAATTGTAATTCTGCCTTTATCACCTTGTAAATCAATTTCAAAATGAAAGTAATCGCGGTCGGAGCAATCAAGAAATACGTTAATTTGGTCAGAATAATTCATAAAGCATTGAACATTTTGTTCGACTTTTGCGCCGTTATTAGGGAATTTTATCTGTGCCTGAATGTTAATTGGGTCGGTTTCATTAAGTAAAAACCGTAAAGTATCAATTAAATGCGTCCCGTCATGAAGTAAAATTCCTCCGCCTGATTTTCTATAATCATCATCTTCGTTAGGCGGGGAAGTAGATATATTGCAAAGTATGGTTTTAATTTTTCCGATAATACCTGAGTTTAAAAGGTCTCTGACTTTAATATAATCCGGGGAAAAACGCCTTGAATGATTTACAACAAGCAATGACCCTGCATTTTTACAAAGAGACACTATTTTTTCAGCGTCTTTAAGATTTGAAGCAATGGGTTTTTCACAAAGTATAATTTTCACTTTATGTTTAACGAGTTCTTCAATTATTTCAAGTCGAGTTTCAAGAGGCGTTGCAATAGATACAACGTCGAATTTATTTTCATCTAACATTTTTTTAAAATCAAAGTATATTTTTTTTACGTTCCATTTGGATGAAAATAATTTCAACCGTTCTTCATCAGTATCAGTTCCTGCAATGAGTTCAATATTAGGGTTTTTTATATAACTTTCTGCATGAGTACACGGTTTTTCTCTTAATTTGTCCTCCGATAACATACTTCCAATGCGTCCACATCCAATTAATCCGGCTTTAAATTTCACTTGTATCTCCGATTTATATATTAAACTTAAAGTATTTATTAATATAATTCTAAAAAGTATTTTTATTAATAAATTTTTTGCTATACTAATGTGATTACAAAACCAAAGCACTAAAATTTAAAATCCATAGTTTCTTTGAATTTATAATATTATTAGTTATTTGGTTTAAAAAATATCAAAAGATATAATACACCATTAACAAATAAAGTCAATATTTTATTTTTAAAACCATAAAAAAAGATTTCGGTCATACGCTATACTATTATCATAATCGCCATAGGCTAATGTCGCCTTTATTTAGAATAAAAATTTGGTAAATGTTTGAATATAATATATACTAAAGTGATTTTAAAATCAAAGTATTGTATATTGTAATTGCTTTTCAACCGACACTTTAAAGTGTCGGTTGCATAAAATTTAAAGTATTATTAGTATATATCTAAATTTCCGTTAATAAAACGAGAAATAATTTTGATAAAAACATCTTTTGCAATATTCATATTTTGTTTAATTGCCGTATATACTTATACAATAACACCGTAAATTATAGGGTAGGTTTAGCCGGCCCCGCTGGTTGGATGCGGGGCTAGCTAAATAAATTTATGATTTTTAAAATTATTTTCTTACTTTTGAAATATCCGTAGAATTAATATAACACGGTTTACCTTCGTTAGTTCCTTTGCATTTTAAGCAAGGGTTGTTTTTCATATGTTGTAATCTTTTACTGTGCGGTAAAAACTTTTTCCAATAACACATTTTATCTTCACCTTCTTATTAATTATCTGTGCTATTATATATATCAAATACTGTGCCATTTTATATAAAAAAAGTTGATGCTCTAATTTATTGTTAGATAGGAATTTAGAATTTTGTATATTTCTTTTAGTAGTGAAACTTATATACACTGTTGCAAAAAAAACACACAAATTCTGTGTTGAATTCAACACAAATTTTATATACGGTTTAAAGGATGGTTTTTATTGTGTGTATTTTTAAGCTGGGTGCTGTCCAGATGGGTATAAATTTGCGTTGTGGAAATATCCGAATGCCCGAGCATTTCCTGAACACTACGTAAATCCGCACCGTTTTGGATTAAATGCGTTGCGAACGAATGTCTTAATGCGTGAGGGTTTAGGTTTTTATCTATTCCGCTTTTTAGAGCGTATTTTTTTATTATCTTCCATAAGCCAACGCGGCTGATGGGGTTGCCGTGACGGTTAAGGAAAACTTCGTCATAATCCGTTGTTTTGGCTATGAAAGGCCTGCCGGCGTTAAAGTATTTTTTTAGTAAATTAAGAGCAACGCGGCCAATAGGTATAATGCGTTCTTTTGAACCTTTGCCGAAAACTGCAATGTAACCTTCGCGTGGGTTTATTTGAGAGGATTTAAGTGTAATTAATTCGCTAATTCTAAGACCGCAGGAATACATTAATTCAACTATAGTTTGATCGCGTAAGTTCATGGGAGTATCTTCGTTAAATGTGTTTAAAAACCGGCTTACTTCTTCTACTGTTAAATAAACGGGAAGCTTTTTTTCAATTCGGGGAGGGTCAATGCTTTCAGCCGGGGAATTTTCAATCACCTCTTCGGAGGCAAGGTATAAAAAAAACTGCTTAATCGTAACTAAATTTCTTGCCATACTCCGTTTGGAAATGCTATCCGAGCGCTTGCCTAGATATTTGGAAATGTCGTCGGTTTGAACATTCCGAACGGTTAACCCCTGTTTATCAAGATAATCGCAGAAAAAACGAACGTCTCTCTCGTAGCTTTCAACCGTATTTTTTGCAAGACCTTTTTCGTAACGAATAAAATCAACGAACTCTTCAACTAACGAATTAAGATTATCCACATTGTACCTCTAATTATGTCGTTTTTAATCAAGTAAATGGCCGAGTTTTTCTTTTTTTGTTTGAAGATAATACTTGCTTTCTTCTCTCGGTGGTATAATTATCGGTACTCTTTCAAGAACGGTTAAGTCATATCCTTCAAGACCAACAATTTTTCTTGGATTATTCGTTAAAAGGCGTATACTCGTTAACCCTAAATCCTTTAATATCTGCGCTCCGATGCCGTAGTCGCGCAAATCGTCCTCAAAACCCAAAGCTTCGTTGGCTTCAACAGTATCAAGTCCTTCTGTTTCCTGTAAATGATAAGCTTTTATTTTATTTGCAAGGCCTATGCCCCTTCCTTCCTGACGCATATATAAAACAACGCCAAGCCCTTGGGCTTCTATCATTTGCATACTTTTCGTTAGCTGGTTTCCGCAGTCGCATTTACGAGAAGAAAAAACATCTCCCGTAAGGCATTCGGAATGAACGCGAACCATTACGCTTTTTTTACCTGCAACTTCACCTTTTACCAAAGCAACGTGCAAGCTTTCGTCAATGTCATTTTCATATACAATTATGCGAAAAGTTCCGCTATCGGTTGGCAAACCCGCCTCACTTACTCTTCGTATTAATTTTTCCGTTTTACGCCTAAATTCTATTAATTGTCCAACGGAAACAAGTTTTAAACCGTGTTTCTTTTTAAATTCAATGAGTTCGGGCATTCTAGCCATTGTGCCGTCTTGGTTCATAATCTCTACAATAGCCGCCGCCTCTTTTAAACCCGCTGCACGGCACAAATCAATAGAACCTTCGGTTTGCCCTACACGAACGAGAGTGCCTCCCTTTTTAGCTTTCAAAGGGAAAATATGCCCCGGGCGTGCAAAATCATCTGCTTTGGAATTTTCATCTGCAAGTGCAAGAAGAGTTCTTGCTCTGTCAGCAGCGGAAATACCCGTTGTATTTCCTTTTATTAAATCAACACTAACCGTAAAAGCAGTGTGATGGCTTTCTGTGTTTCGCGTTACCATTTGCGGTAATTCAATCTCATGGCAACGCTTTTCTGAAAGTGGGGCGCATAAAAGCCCGCCTGCCTTAATCATAAAATTAATTTTTTCCGGCGTTGCGAATTGAGATGCTAAAACGAGGTCTCCTTCGTTTTCACGGTCTTCCCGGTCAATAAGTATAACCATTTTACCGTTTTTTAAATCCTCGATAGCATCTTCAATCGGGTCAAGTTCGTGTCTATATTCAGCAAATTCCTGTTTTTTCATTTATTCTTACCTTAATAATATTTAATAATACCTGAAAATAATTGATTGTTGTCTTATTGCAAATGAGTTTCAAACAAAAATAATGCATTACACCAATTTGAATTAAAATTTGTTTTATTTTAATCCCGCCGTAGAGTCTTAAAGATTATTAGAGATATTACTTTGTAAAATATTTTTCTGTCAATTTAAATATTTAATACTTAGGGAATAATTTATATAAAAATTATAGTTATTGTTTTTATATCTCTTTTTTCTCTGCGCCTCCGCGGTGATAGCCATCTTTTAACGAATTTTCGTAAAAATGGAACTAAACATTAATTTTACCTGTGTTTGAAATCCTGTGCTTTTACGACAAAAATCAAATAGTAACGTTTATAAATTCTAGGTATAATCTAAATTTTGATAAAATTGAGCTATTAATCAAGTAAAACGTAAAAAACTTTTAAATTTATCCAAGAATAACGAAAAAACTCACGTATACATCAGGCTACGAAATTAAATTTTTCCCTGACGGCTTATTTTTTTTAGCTCCGGCTTTGATTAATATTTCCTGTATATTAGCATGGCCTTTTAAACCGGCAATATCAAGCGCTGTGTTACCAGAATTATCCGTTGCGTCTATATCCGCCCCTGAAAAAATTAAAAGCTTTACTATCTCTGCATAGCCTTTCGCCGAAGCCAGCATTAAAGCCGTTAAACCGTTTTGCGCTTTTTCGTTGACAAGTGCGCCGGATTCAACGAGTTTTTTAGAAATATTTATAAAACCTTTACTTGCAGCATACATTAAAGGAGTGAATTGTGTTTCATTTTTAACATTCAAATTTGCTTTATGTTTAATTAATAAATCAACAATTTCCTCGTTACCCTTTGATACAGCCATAAATAAGGGTGTAATATTTTCAATATTTTTTGCGTTAACATTTGCTCCGTTTTTAATCAGTAATTTGGCGCATTTAATATTATTTTTCCAGCTTGCCCACATTAAAGCGCTCATTTTGTGAATATCTTTATAGTTTAAATCAGCGCCGTGAGTTATTAACAAGTCCACTATTTTTGTGTTACCCTTTGTTGAAGCAATTATAAGAGGCGTTGTTTTTACTTCGTTTGCTTTATTAACATGAGCGCCGTTTTTAATTAAGTAATTGCACATTTCAATAAAGCCGTTTGCGGAAGCCCATAACAAGCTTGTGTTTCCGCTTTTATCCGTTCCGTTTATATCAGAACCGTTTTTCAGAAAAGATTTGACTTGTTGTAAGTTGTTTTTTTTTGCCGCTTTAACGAGTTCAGGTTCGATAGATTTTGAGCATGAAACAATAAAAATAAATATTATTGGAATAAACTTCGTTTTTTTTATCAATTTAAATCTCCTTTGACTTTTTTAGTATTCTTAAAATGCCATTTGACGTATTTTTTTAAACCTTTCTCACCGATTTTTTCAAGCAAATTTTTTGCCGTTTCATCGCATTTTTTCCCTGCCCCCAAAGGCAATTCAAGTCCGGCTTCCTGTGATAACTCCAGCATATTTTCCAGAAAAACCGACCGTGCAATAATTGAAGCTGCGGCAACCCCGGTATAGGTTTCTGCGCGTTCTTTTAAAACTAAATTATAATCATTACCTAGAAATTCTTTAATAAACCTTTCATCGCTAAATTTATCAATTAAATAAACGCTTTTTTTATCATTAAAATCACGAATAAGCCAGGAGTAAGCTTGACCAAGCAAATGGTTTAGTTTTTTGTTTTGCTTTGAAAAAGTTTCAATGCTTTCGTTATACTCATCAGGCATGATAATTTTCACTTTATAAAAATTTCTTAAATCTTTTTTAAGAATTTCATAAATTTGTAAATTTTTTTTATGTGTAAGTTTTTTAGAATCAGCAACACCGAGTTCATCTAAAACGTTTTTTACGTTATCGTTAAGAATAAACCCGCATAGTACAAGAGGACCGAAATAGTCGCCTTTTCCTGACTCATCCATACCTATATAGCCGTTTTTAAAATTAAAATTCGACTTACTTTTAACGGGAACTTTACCTGATAAAAGCAATAGTATTTCATCTTTAAAACTAAAATTGCCTTCACAAACAAAGGAAAAACCTTTTTTTTGGGACCAATATATAACCACAACGCCTTTTTCCCCATTTTTTTGAAAAGTAATTTTCTTTGCATATTGAATAGTCCGTATATCTTTTATTTCATACGAATATTCATGAATTTTATTGTTTAATCCTGATAAATAAGTGTCTATTTTACTATAATGCAAGAATTTCGCCTTTTTTTATTTTTATAATTTCACATTTAAAGTTAAGAAAAATAATCGCCTTTTCAAAAAATAATTAGTTCTTTCTAATAATATATTAACGCTAAAATCGAAAAAGAAAAAATTAACAATTATTTTTATCTCACCCCGCAATTAGTTAAAAACGCAAATTTCCAAATTCACGTTATATAATTTAAGGTTGTTCTTGTAAGAAATTCTATTAATTGCAGATTTATTTTCTGTTTACTTTTTATATATTAAAAGTTATATTTTTGGTTGCTAAAATGTAAAAATTTGTAGAAGGCAAAATTGTGGCATATAAAACCGTTAAAAGTTGCATGAATTGTGAATATTTTGAACCATGGGAAGATAATATCCTCGTTGGTAAATGTTCAAGGCATAATGATTTAATGACTAATATTTTTTTTACATGCTATATTTACAAACAAGGAAAAAACGTATATAACTTGAATGAATATGAAAAACGCGTTGTTGAGGCATACAAAGAGCAGGATAAGCTAATGAATATTAACATAGGCAAAGCCGACGTATTTACTCAGTCTAATTTTTTAAATTCTAATAAATTCAACGTGCGTTTTATCGACAGTTGCAACAATTGCCGTTATTTTGATCAGTTTAAAGATACGGCGTTTTCTGGAAAATGTAAAAATAAAGGCGCTTTTATAGCAGACGTTCTTCATATATGCGAAAATTTTATGTCTGCCATGATTCGTTTAAAGATAATTCATCCTCCCTTAGAGCGGGATTTCCATGAAAAATAAGTTTAAAATCCGGTGAACTAATATTTTTTGGGAGTCCACAAGTTTTCAGCACTATTATAAGGTATAAGTGCTTTAAACTTATTTCTCGCCGAAATTTTAAAGCTGCCCTGAATTATATTAAAGCTTCAAATTTCTTTTTAATAAAATCTTTTGTTTCCGCTGAAATTTTATCATATTTTTTTTCAAGCGTGCCTTCACGGCTTTCGAATACCTTTGCACCTTCAACGAGATTATCAAGGTCTTTTTCACTAATGCCTTTGGTATGAAGTTCAGGATAATCGGTTAAATCCAAAGTTAAATTAAATTTGTCTGATAAAGCTTCAAGAAAAACGATGTCTATTGCAATTTGATAAGGGTCGCCAATATTGTTTCCGATCCGCATAGCTTTATAAGCAAATTTGTTTGTATGTACCGAGTGTATATCGATTTTATCGGAAATTTCTTTGGGTAGATTATGCTTGCTCAAATATTCATCGAGTATTTTCCGTCTTTCCGTATATTCCATGATGAACCCTTCTGATGTTAAGTTAAAATAAATAGGGTTAACAACCCGCAATATTAATTATATAAATAATATAAAATTTTTTTTAAAAAATGCATTTTTTTTATTCCAAAGCAAAAAAAGAAAGCATTCTTCCTGTTTTTTCTCCGTCACGTCTATAGGAATAAAATAAATTCTCGTTTGTATAAGTGCAATAATTATCAGTATAAATGTTTTCCGCGTTAAGCCCCGCATTAACGAGATTGCTGTAATTTGCTTTATTTAAATCGAAAAAAAACTTTCTATCTCTTTCTATAAGAAATTCAGGCGAAAAATATTTTTTAAATTCCCTGCCCACCTGATACTTATCAGCCCCGATGCAAGGGCCTAAATACGCAATCATGCGTTCTGGAATACAGGAATATTTTTTTCTCATCAAATTTGCTGCTTTGCCTGCAATATTTAAACGCGTTCCTTTCCATCCGGCATGAACGAGGGAAATAACCTTTTTTAAAGGGCAATAAAGAAAAACGCTCATACAATCCGCTGTTTGTATTGTTAAAAATATTCTCTGCAAATGCGTTATCATTCCGTCAATTCCCGGTATTGCAGTTTGAGATGATTTTGCACCTGCCCCCTTATGGGAAGGTTTTATCATTAAAACAATATCTTCATGCACTTGATTGGCATAAACAAAAGTATTCTCATCCGCATTCAAATAATCGTATAAAATTTCACGGTTATTAATAATGTGGTCAGGATTATCCCCAGAATTAAAACCCATATTAAGCGTTGCATAACTGTTTTCGCTTACACCGCCAATACGCGTTGTTATTCCCGCAATTACGGGTAAAGTTTCAAAACATTTAGGGTGAATTATATTTATTCCGTTTTGCATACGCAGATTTTAGAAAAAAGCCGGTATAATGTCAAGCAATATTAATAAAGTAAAAAAGGTCAGTTTTATTTAAATAAAAATAAATTCAATTTTGGCTTCTTAGGTAAATTGTTTATTAGAAAAACGGGTTTGCAATTTTTAATTTTGCACTCTAAAAGAGTTTTGTAGTTATATCCTTGCCCACGAGTTTTGATAAATTTGCAATCGCAAGGTAATAGTTATAGATAGCGTTGAAATATGCTTTTCTCGTTGAAGCGTAGGAACTTAAACCCGACCTTATATCAGATGCGGAAGCACTGTCTATCATAAACATTTTATATGTATGTAGCATCCAGCGTTTTCCGTTTAAGAAAGCATTTTCACGGTAACGCAATTTTTTTTCCATTTCTTTTACGCTTAAATACGCGCTTTTTACATCAATAGGAAGTTTTTTCTTGAGCATTTTAATTTGTTCGTCAAGTTTAACCATATCAGCGCGTTTCTCGTCAATAATATTATCCTGTTTGCCAAATTTAGTGGAATAACTTATGCCTATACCCATAAAGAACGAAAATGAAGAGTTATCCATAAGCCATGATGTATCAATATTATTTGTACTTCCCGCTGCGCTTGCTCTAATTATTGCGAATAGAATAGGGTTTAACTTTGTTTTTTCATACTCAAATAATGCTTTTTTAGCCGCAAGCCCGAAAACCGCTTTTCTGTATTGATAATTATTCCTGAATGCAAGTTTAATGTAATAATCAACGGGTTTTAATTTGATTATTTTTTCGTTAATTTTATCCTGTTGCAACTGGAATTTTTTATTTGAGGGAATATCTAAGAATGATTTAAATGCGGCCTTAGCAACGGCTAAATTTTTATCAAGCGTGGCTTGATTAGCCAATAAATCCATTTTCATAATGCGTAAACTGTACAAAGAGGATTTTTGAACTTTGCCTTTCTTATAATCTTTTTCCGTTTTATCCAGTGATTTATCAAGTTTCTCCATAACGGTTTCCATAATATATTTTTTTATGGACATAGCGTATAAATAACCGTAATAATACTTTTTTATTTCATAAATTAAATCCGCTTTTGTGCTCGTTGTGCTTATCTGTTGAACTTTTAATCCGCTTTTTGCCGCTTTAAGTCCTTTTGGTATTCTTCCGAAGGTGTAAAGCGGGATATTTATTGATAAACTCGTTGTCCCTGCAAAACCCCATTTTTTAAAATCCACGTTCCATGCAGACGGTGCGTGGGGAGCCGGAAAACCTCCGGCGTAAAAACTTAATTCGGGATTTCTTTCGGATTTTATTTGCCTAATTTTTGCTTTATAAATTTGTTCTGATGCTTTTGAAGATTTTAAAATAGGCGCGGAGCGTAAAACGCGTTTTAAAATCTGTTTTAAACTAAAACCCTTCTTTTTTTGAAGGGTAACTTTTTTATTCGGGTCAAAGTTGGTAAATAATCCTCCTGTATCGGGCGGCGCAGCCGTTTTAGCGGCAACGAGTTTAGTTTTATTTTGTTTTTTCTGCGCTGAAAAGACTGGTATAAATAATAATAAAACAAATAATGCTGTTATTGTTTTTCTCATAAATTTTCCTAAAATTATTTAGCGAATATAAATATATATAAAATTACGAATATAAAAAATATTAATATTTTTTACGCGTTTTATAAACACCGGTGCAAAAAAAATATTCCTTCTATAAAATTATCGGCAGGAAAGTCTTAGTCAGGTATTAATACGTGAATCAAGATTAAATATTTGTCCGCTTACGTTTTCCATAATAGACAGATTATAAATAAAATTTGCCAATTCATCCGCATTCTGTAATCTTTTTAACAAATGCGTTTGTTTTATTTTATCAATGGCTTTTTTCGTTAATTTAGCAGTTATTGAAGAATTGATGAAACCGGGTAAAACAATATTCGCCCGAATATTGTTTTGCGCCCCCTCCCTTGCTAAAGATTTTGTATATGCTATTAAAGCGCCTTTGGAAGCGGAATATGCACTTTGCCCTTGTCTTCCCTGTAATCCGGAAATTGAAGATAAATTAATAATGTGAGCGCCTTTTTGGCTGTTTTTTAGAATTTCTCCGGTTAATAAAAATATTGATTTTAGGTTAACGTTTAAAATATCCGTAAAATCCTCTTCTGATTGTCTTATACATAAAGCGTCTTTTGTAATTCCCACGCAATTAATATTTATAATTTTTTTATTAAAATCCATTTCTTTTACACATTCTTTTATAAATGAATTTTCGGTCATATCCCCTGTTTTTATAAAGTATTGAGGATTTTTAACCTGTGGTTTAACTTTATCCATAAGTAAAACGGAAAAACCTTTATCAATAAATTTTTGCGATATTTTTTTCCCGATGTGTCCCCAAGCGCCTGAAATAACGGCAAAGTATCGGTTGTTAAAATTATTTTGCATAAAACCTTCCGATTTTTTTAAAATCTTTGATTTTTTAAATTCATATTAAACATATTCAAAACCAAATTCAAGATTAAATATACCCCTATCCGTTAATATAAGAGAATAAATTTGTTTTAATGAATGAAAAAGTAATGAAAAAAATTTTACTCGTTTTATACATATTTTTGTTAAGTTCTTATGTTTCGCACTCGCGGTATAGTGTCAATTCTCGTTATTTTCATCTTGCAAATTTTGCGCAAAGTTATCGCTTACAGTTATCCTATAGCGTAATAAAAGATAGAATAATATTGTATAAAAGTGGTTACCGAATTTATTTACGTCCGGGCACCGATGTAATTTTGGTCAACTCAAAAGTTTTTCAATTACCCGATGTTGTGCGGAAAAGCAACGGCAATATTTTAATTCCGAGAGCAATGGCTTCTTTAATTGAAAAGTTATTTAAGGGTAAGCTTAGTATTAGTAAACAGTCATTTTTAAAGAAAAAATTTAAAATTTCCCCAATACCCGAAAAAAAGGAATTAAGTGTTAATAAAAAGCTCGTAATAATTTTAGATGCAGGGCATGGAGGTAAAGACCCCGGTTGTATTAATAAACGCTATGGTGTTTATGAAAAAAACATTGTTTTGCCTGTTGCAAAATATACATATACGTATTTACGGAAAATGCTCCCTCATGCCAAAATAGCGCTTACGAGGAAAAACGACAGGTTTTTAAATTTGGAGTCTCGCGCAAAAATTGCTAACGGATATGTAGACAATAATTCCAAAGGAATATTTATTAGTTTTCACGTTAACTATAGCATTTTTAACAGCGCTTCTTCGGGAATAGAAACTTTTTATTACGCCCCGAATTCATATTCAGCCAGAAAAGAAAAGGACATATTAAATTACCGAATTCGCAATATTTCCAGGATTTATTACAATGATACTTTACAAGGCAATAATTTAAAAATCGCGGCTCGCATGCTTGATTTAAAATTAAGCCGTGAATCAAAAGAGTTAGCTAATACGCTTCAACGCAACGTTGTTTCTGCCCTGCCTAATAAAACGGGATTAAGCGGGATAGATTTTTCGTTCTTGCTCATACTATTATGCCTTCTATATTGCTTGAATTAGGTTTTTTGTCTAATAGGCGCGAAACCCGTTTATTAATTAATAAGCGTTATCAAAAGTCTCTTGCAAAGGGAATAGCCCGTGGAATAAAAGAATATTCAAAAGTATATTTAAGTAATTGACACCTTAGTTTGTATTAGTTATTATAAATTCGTGGATAAAATTAGAAAAATAAACAGGTTAAGAGTCTTTATAATATCGTTTTTATTTTTTTCGTTTTTGGGGATTGTTTGTTTTTTTTATTTACAAAAGCAATTTTCCGGTAATAGAGTTGTGCTTTTTTTTCTTAACCAGGAAAAAACCGGTTTAGTAAAAGAAATGCGCAGATTAGATTTTTCCGGGGTGAAAACAGTTAATATATTCAAAACGTTAAAGGAATTAACTTACGGTCCATTAACTTATGAATTCGAGTCGGTTTTAAGCTCGGATTCGAAAATACTAAATATTTGGTTGCGGGATAATACTTTATATGTTAACATAAATAAAGAGAGTTTTGCTATAAGGGATAAAAAACATTATGCCATATACTCTTTAAATAAAACAGTTTTTAAAAATTTTCCTTTTATAAAAAAGGTTAAATATTTAATAGACGGAGAAAACGTGCCTACAATAACCGGAACGAATAATTTCGGAATTTTTTATGTACGAGGTCAAGAAAAAAAATAATTTTGTATCGACATTTTTTTTATAAGATTTAGCAATTTTTTATTTGAATTTTTAGTTTTATATATTGGATGTCGATATGAATTAATAAGTAAATTTTTTTGTTAAAAAATATGGATAATAAAATTAAATTTTTTATTGACATTTTTCTGAAAAAATTTATAAATAATAAAGGCAAGAATTTTTTTGAAATATAAATTTGTGAAAGGAGTCTCTATTATGAAAAAAATTGCATTCGTGCTTATGCTCTCTGTTTTTGTGTTGGGAACTTTTTCAGGGCTTTTTGCTATTGAAAAGAAATTAATTAATTTTAACGATTATGAAAAAAAATTGAAAGAACAAAAAGTGTATCCTGAAGCTAAAGGAAAAGATGAAAACGGCGACGGAGTAATTGACTATAACGAAAGGAAAAAAGCTCTTGAAGTTGACCAAACGACAGGGCTTCCTAAGTATGAAATTACTGTATCCGATATGTTAATCCAGAAATGGGTTGTGTTGCTTAACAGCTCAGCTAATTCTGTATCGGCAAAAAGGTATTCAATGTGTAAAAAGGTTAAAACCAAAGGTAAATACACAAAAGACCCGAGAGATGTTCTCGGTGCGAGAATACACTTCCCTGCCGGCCCGTTTAATGCATGGGCAAAAATAACGCCACCGTTTGAATTCAGAGCATTCGGTAAAGACGGTAAAATTGTAAGCGTTGAAAACGGTGTTGTTGACAACACAGGGCAAATTTACCAAATCGTTGTTGAGGTTAATGGAAGAAATTATAACCACAGCTTAACTTTAAGGTTAAAAGATGATCAGGAAGACATTACTGATTATTTCATGGGTTACCTTTACTTTGCGGGATGGAAAAAACTTATTTGGAAAAATCCTAACTACATTGAAAACGTAGACATTAGGGAAATTTTCCGTCTTCCTCTTTACCCTAAATCTGTACCTTATAAAAAACTTGATAGTTTTATTATATACAGACACGGTAATGTGCAGGGTGGTGATTTCGTTACCTACATCGCTAACGTTTCTATTGCTTATGACAAAGCGGTACTCGAAGAGGAAATGGACGTTGATGATGAAGAAGTATGGCAAATCATTACGCAAAGACAACAAGCTAGAGCAGCAATTGAAGAAAAAAGAAACGCTGAAATTGTTGAACTTCGCAGAAGAGAACAATTAAGACAGCATCAGTCAGTTGCAGCACAGCAAAGGAAAAAACAGCAGCAAGGTCAAGGCGGCGGCGCTCAAAATCAACCTGCTGGAAATCAAAATCAGCCAGGCGGAAATCAGCCGCAAAATCCACCTGCCGGCGGACAACAATAAGAGCATAAAATTAGCTTATAATATATAGCCGAGATAAAAGCCCTTCAATTTGAAGGGCTTTTCTCGTTTTAAGCCGATTTTTTGAAAAAATTGTTAACTTTTTTTTACTTCTTCCGACAGTTAAATATGTTAACACACATAACCCATGTTCCTATTTATAGGGAGGAGTATAATGAAAAAAATTATTTTTACAATGTTAGTTGCGGTTTTCATACTTGGAAGTTTCTCAAGTATATTTGCCGTACAAAAAGAATTAATCAATTTTGATAAGTATGAATCAAATTTAATAAAAGACAAAGTTTATCCTAATATAAATCCAACGCGGTTACAGGACCCGAATACAGCGGAAAAAGATAAAACAACAGGCGTGCCGATTTATAAAATTTCCGTTTCCGATATGCTTATTAGGCGCTGGCTTGTGGTTATTAATAGCTCGGGCTCTTCTGTTGAAGCCAAAAGATATTCCTATTGTAAACCCGTACAGACAAAAGGCGTTTACGGCGGAAAAAAAAGATGGGTTCTCGGCGCTAGAATACATTTTCACCAGCTACCTTATAACACATGGGCAAAAATTAAACCACCATTTGAAATCGTAGCATTTGATAAAGAAGGTAAATTCGTGAACATCGAGAACGGCGTTATCGATAATACGGGGCAAATATACCAGATAATCCTTGAAGTTAACGGTAGAAATTATAACAATAGCATTACTCTAAGAATGAAAAATGAAGTTGACGAAACAAAGGATTACTTTATGGGGTATTTATATTTTGCGGGCTGGAAAAAATTAATCTGGAAAAATCCGAATTACATCGAGAACGTTGACTTGAGGGAAATTTTTCGCCTGCCCCTTTACCCAAGGTCTATACCGTATAAAAAATTCGTAAGTTTTATAATTATGCGTCAGGGAACGGAAACCGGCGGGGATTTTATAGTATATATTGCCAACGTTAACGTTTCCTATGATAAAGCTATAGTTATAGAAGAAATGGATATTGATGATGAAGCAGCTTGGCAAATAATAACACAGCAACAACAAGCGCGGGCAGAACGCGAAAGAAGAATTAATACTGAAGTTATAGACATCAGGCGCGGCGAAGCAAAACGCCAGCATAATTCAGAGGAAATTATAAAAAACAGGCGGGAAAGAGAAGTTAGAGACGTCCAACGCGCAGGAGGGCAAGCTCCGGGCGGTGGAAACCAAAATCAACCCGCAGGTAACCAAAATCAGCCTAATCAACCCGGGGGAAATCAGCAACCGCCTAATTAACAGTAATGAAAATTTAACTTAACATATAGAAAACCCTTTCCGATTAAAAACGGATAGGGTTTTCGCTTTTTAAATAAAATCGCGTATTTTGATTTGACTTTAAAAAAGTTTTTTTTTAATATTGATTGTACAAAAACGCTGCTGTAGCTCAGTCGGTAGAGCAAAGGACTGAAAATCCTTGTGTCGACAGTTCGATTCTGTCCGGCAGCAAAAAAACCGTTATCGTAAAAAGTAACGGTTTTTTTATTTTTAACGCAAAATTCAAAATATATATACTAATAATACTTTAAATTTTATGCAACCGACACTTTAAAGTGTCGGTTGAAAAGCAATTACAATATACAATACTTTGATTTTAAAATCACTTTAGTATATTTATAAAAAATATTTTTCGTTTTTATAAGATTTTTTGTATTATTCCGCTAGCAACAACGCAGTTATCCTTATAAAAAACTGCTCCTTGCCCAGGAGTAACGGATTTTTCCGGTTTATCTAATATGGCTTTATAAATATTTTCATCAAAATCTTTTATCCTCGCTGCCACACCATCGTGCCTGTAACGTACTTTGCAAATAAGCTTTTTTTTCATTAATTCCGGTATAAAAACGATTAAATCGGAAACTAAGAAAGTATCCGAATATAAAATATCGCCTATTTCAATTTCATTTGTATGCGATATAATTCGCCGTACATATCCCGGTTTTCCCAAAGAAATGCCAAGCCCACGTCGTTGACCGATAGTATAAAACGGAATTCCTTCATGTACGCCCACAACGCTACCCTGTTCGTCTATAAAATCACCTTTTTCAATATCAGGATGCAAACTTTTAATATACCCGGCATAATCGCCGTATGGAATAAAACAAACCTCCTGACTTTCCGAGCTATTGATATGAATGCCTTTTTTTAAAAGATAATCCTTTGTCTGCTTTTTCGTTTGCTTTCCTAGCGGAAATAATAAATTTGGGTAAATGTGCCGGGGAATTCTTGATAAAAAATATGATTGATCTTTTGCGTTATCAATTCCACGTTTTAAAACATAACCGTATTTAGTTTCTTCAATAACAGCATAATGCCCTGTTGCAAATTTTTCAAACCCGGCTTTTTTGGCATATTCATAAAGTGCGCCGAATTTAATAAGTGGGTTGCAAAAAATACAGGGATTTGGCGTTGAACCGGATAAATAGCTTTTAAGAAAATATTCAATAACGTTTTTTTGAAACTCACGTCTCAAATCAACAACGCGGTGTGGCACTTTAATTTGTTTACAAACTTTTTTAGCTTTCCAAACAGTATTTTCTACGGCAGCATCATTATTATCGTATAAGAGCATAGTAAACCCTTCAATGCTGTGCCCCTGCTCTGATAATTTCAATGCAGCAGCAGTAGAATCAATACCTCCGGACATGGCAACTGCAATTCTCATAACAATAATAATATAACAACGTAAACCATAGATGACATTTATTATTACATTATATATATTAAAAAAGTATAATTTATCAGGATAACATTATGAATATTCGAGAACGTATTGAAAACCATGAAGAGAACTTTTTAAGCAAATTCGCAAGCAAAGCAAAGTATTCAAAAGGAAGAGTAAAAAAAGAAAATAAATGTCCCCTTAGAACGGTTTATATGCGCGATAGAGACAGAATAATCCACAGCGAAGCTTTCCGCAGAATGAAACATAAAACACAGGTTTTTTTCTCACCAGCTAACGATTTGTTTCGAACGCGCCTTACACATACGCTTGAAGTATCACAAATTTCAAGAACTGTTGCAAAAGCGTTAAACTTAAACGAAGACTTAACCGAAGCTATTTCCCTTGGTCATGATTTGGGCCATTCGCCTTTCGGACATACAGGCGAACACGTTTTAAACAAATTAAGTCCTGACGGGTTTTACCACGCAAAACAAAGCTTTAAGATAATTGATTTTCTCGAACAAGGCGGACTTAACCTTACAATCGAAGTACGTGACGGAATTTTAAAGCATTCCAAAAGAGGCGGCCCTATAATTGCTACTGACAAATTAACCCTTCCAATGACCCTCGAAGGGGAAATAGTTAGAATATGCGACAGGATTGCATATTTAAATCATGACCTTGACGATGCAATGAGAGCAGATATTTTACGTTATAATGAAATACCAAAATGGATTTTCACAGATTTCGGCGAGACACACGGGCAACGCATTAACACTATGGTTGAAAACATTATTAATGCAAGTATTGATAAGGAACACGTGGTTGCTACAAAAAAAATGGCTGAAAAATTAGACGAATACAAAGATTTTATGTACAAAAATGTTTATAACCATGAAGCAATAAAAAACGAAGCAGAAAAAACGGGTAAAATATTAACTGATCTTTTTAATTTTTTTGAAAAAAATCCTGATATTGTGAGAGAAAAAATGCAGCATATAAAATATCCCGGAATACCTAGTGTTCAGGAAATGATTATTGATTACATTGCAACTATGACCGACGATTTTGCGTTGCGCAGTTATGAAAAATACATTTTCCCAAAACGCTGGTTTGAGTTTAACAGGGATTAATATATTTTATAATATTTTCGCTTTTACTTTATATTTATTTGAACACAATCATTAAAAGGTATTATTTTAAATGTAAAACAATTATCATTTAAAAATAATTTACGGATTTTTAATAAAATGGAGAATTAAATGGGTTATTATGCTAAATTCCGCTGCATTAACGGTTGTGAAGAACGGGAAGTGGATGAAATTGTTTACCGCTGTAGTAAATGTGGAAGTCTACTGGAAGTAGTACACGATATTGACGAACTTAAAAAGAAAAGCGCAGATGAATGGAAAGAGCTTTTTTATAAACGTTCCAGAACAACGGAAATACCATTCGGCTCAGGCGTTTGGGGAAAAAAAGAATGGGTATTGCCTAACGTTGAAAACGAAAACGTTGTATCCCTATTCGAAGGGCACTCAAATTTAATGTGGGTTAAGCGGCTTGGTGAACAAATAGGCGTTCCTGATTTATGGGTTAAGCAATGCGGAATAACGCACACAGGCTCGTTTAAAGATTTAGGAATGACCGTTTTGGTATCCATGGTAAACCAGATGATAAATCAAGGGCAAAACGTTAAAGCCGTTGCTTGTGCTTCTACCGGCGACACGTCAGCCGCGCTTTCTGCATACTGCGCGTATGCCGGTATTCCCAGCGTAGTTTTTCTCCCTAGAGGAAAAATATCCATTGCCCAGCTCGTTCAGCCTATTTCAAACGGTGCAATTGTTTGCGCGTTAGACACGGATTTTGACGGGTGCATGGATATTGTTCAGCAGGTAACCAAAGACGAAACAATTTACCTTGCGAATTCCATGAACTCCCTTAGAATTGAAGGGCAAAAAACCGTAGGCATTGAAATTTGCGAACAGTTTAACTGGGAAGTGCCCGACCACATAATTATCCCGGGCGGGAATTTAGGAAACATATCAGCATTAGGTAACGGGCTTTTAATGGCAAAAGAACTCGGTTTAATTGACCGTCTTCCAAATATAATTTTAGCTCAGGCAGAAAACGCAAACCCGTTATACAAAGCGTATAAATCCGGGTATGATAATTTTGCTCCGGTACAGGCAAAGAAAACCCTTGCATCTGCAATTCAAATCGGCAACCCTGTTTCAGTAAATAAAGCAATCCGTACACTTGAAAAATTCGGCGGCGTTGTTGAACAGGCTAGCGAAGACGAACTTGCAAACGCAGCAGCCAAAGGCGATTTAACGGGGATGTTTAACTGCCCGCATACAGGCGTTGCTTTAGCCGTTTTATTTAAACTCGTTGACTCGGGAACAATCAAGAAGAATGAGCGCGTGGTTGTTATATCTACGGCACACGGGCTTAAATTCGCAAACCAGAAGGTAGAATACCATAAAAGCGCAATACAAGGCGTAACGAGTAAATACGCAAACGAGCCCCTTGAATTACCCGCGGATTACAATAAAGTTTATTCTGCATTAATGGACAGGATAAAGGCGTTGTATGGGTAGATCTTTGGCAGAGGAACTGCCTTACAGTAAACTTTAATTATTATAAAATATATTTTTATTAATTTTTATATTAGTTAAAAGTTTAAAAGGGAACAATAAATAGTACCAATTTATTAATTATTAAGTTATAGTTTTTATAAAAAACACTTTACTTTTCACTTGAAATTATTATAATGATTTATTAATTTTACAAATTTGGAGCATATTTTGGAAATTAGTAAAAAATATGATAATAATTATTTGAAGCAAGTCATATTCCGAATTGACTTTTCCCAATTACTTGAAGTAAATAAAAATGGGTTAAAACCTGAAATTCAAAGAGAATTTGCGAAAATTAACTTTAATGATTTTTCTAAAAGAGAGTTAAGAGAATTTGAAATTATTTTTAACAAAAGTTTACGTACTGATAAAGATCAATTAATTGATATTTATGAATTTTTAGATAAAAGCAAAAACAATAAAATAACTATATGTGAAAAATTTATGATAATTGAAAATTTTGAATACGTAACTTTTGAGGAATTTAAAAAAATAATATCAAATATTGTTAATATTTTTAGTACTCATTATTCAATAAATATAATAAGGCTTGGTTTGAGGTATATTAATGAAATTGTTATTGATGAAGGGAATCCTTTTGAATGGTCAAATTTTATTAATAATTCACTAATTTTTTCTTTAAATAATTTTTTAGAATCAGATAAAGAAAATGTGTGTAGATACATCGGAAGATTTGATATTAACAAAGAGGACTATATTTTAGCAATAAAATATGGGATATTAAATAGCCTATATCCTGAGAAAATTGCAAGAAAAGAATTTACTCTAGATTTTGACTGCAGCACTAAGGATGTTGAGAATAATGATGATTTATTTAAAAAACTTGACATATTCCATTCTGACATAAATAAATATTTTGAGAAAAGCATAGATGATGGATTAAGAAAAAAAATGGGAGAATTAGATGAATAATATTTTTTATAATTTTGACGAGGAATTAACTTCTTCATTATTGTCTAATCAATACAACATAGGGTTCAAAAATGCCCAAATAGAACTAGACGAAATTTTTGAAACACTAGACGATGACCGGTATTTAAAAACTAAAGCTTACACAAAAAATATAGGTTATGTTAAAAAGCAAAATTGAGAATCAATATTCTAAACATAATAAAAGCAGAATTTGTCAAGGCGATATTGTTAAAGATTTTAAATTTACAACTGTCACCACGGAAAGCAACGTCATGGAAAATGGTTTTCCCTATGTTGTCGTATTCTCGCAAGATTGTGATCTAGCTAATAATAAGGATAAAGAAGATAACGGAAAAATTATTAATAATCAGTTTTTAGTAAATATTTTATTTCTACCGGCTTTTCCAGCAAAAATTTTAAGAGAGGGAAAACATTTAGAGGATTTTTGTGAAAGATTACAAGACCGATTAAATACACAACGCTGGAAAACAATTAAAACTAATAATAATTCTAGGTATCATTTTTTAAATGGATATTCAAATTTTCAGATACCTGATTTAGTTATTGATTTTAAACTATATTTTACTTCAAGTGTTGATAATTTTATAAATATGCATAATACTAATTATTTATCTACTGTTAATGAATTGTTTCGAGAGAGAATGGTTCAGAGATTTTGCGATTATTTTAACCGTATTGCCTTGCCGGAAATTTAACATTTTTTTAAATTTTAATTATAAGTGCCATTTTTAGTAAAATCCTCTAACAAAAATTATTTATTTGCTAAACCAATTTTTTTTCCTATCTTTTTTAGTATTCCAATTATTTCATCAGCGCTTTTTTCAAATTCTTTTTTAGCATTTTTTTCATTTTCTTTAATCCATTCAATTACTTCATCAAAAAGTTTTCTTTTTTCTTTCCATTTTGCATCATGATCTAATGATAAAATTCCTTTAACTTCTTTTTGAAATTCTTCGGGATAATATTTTTCAAGCAACCTTTTATAATAGTTCACCGATTCAATTTAGAAATGCATATTTCATACACTCATAACTGCCTGTAAAATTGCTTTTTTAAGGACTAGGCGTTAGTTTTAAAAAATTAAGTTTTTAAGGTAAAAAAATGGCTGTATTTTTAGTTGCAAGTATAATCATAAACAACGAAGAAAAATATAAACAATACACTAAATCCGCACGCCCGGTTATTGAAAAGTATTCCGGCGAATACGTTATGAATTCAACGCAAATAACGAGTTTAAAAGGCGGCATGAAACCCGATAAAATGCTCGTTTTAAAATTTCCCGATAAAGAAAAATACCAAACGTGTTTCTCCAGCAAAGAATACAAAAAAATTGTACACCTGCGCCTAGAATCAACGCAAAGCACGGCTTATTTGATTGAACTGTGATTATATACTATTTTAAAATCATCTGAAATTTCAAATTTCATTCTTATGTTTGCATTATATAGATGCAGTATTATGCCGGTTAAAATTTTTAAAAATTTATTTTATGGTCAAGCAATTTTATAGAGTTATAATTGATTTTATCTTTAAAATGATTTAGAGTAATAAACGGGTATTGATTTTATTTAGAATGTTTCTAAAAACAGTAATGGTTTACCGGGGTGTTATGCTAGACGTATATTTAATAAATGCGCAAAAAGGGTTAAAAAAAACGTTTACTTATGCGCCCATGCTTGCTTCTCTAAACGGTATTTTTTTAATTTTTTACTATGTTACTAACCTAAGTTTAACGAGTTTTCAGGTAAAATATTTTATTATTTTAGTATCAATAGGCACAGGGTTGCAAATTTTTATTCAGAGCATTTTATTAAAAAAAGAGACGCGGGATCTCAATTTAATTATAAATAATAATGAAGGTATCGAAAAGATTAGAAATGAAGTTGCAAACGATGCATGGGTTTGTCTGTGGAATCTGCCTTTTACCATAGCAAAACAAATTTTTCTAACTACTAATACGTTATTAATACCGTTTTTATTTATTATGTTTTTCGGATTAAAATTTACTTTTGTTCAATGCGTTCACGTTGTTTTGGGAATAAACCTTTTTCTTTGCGCCGCGGTAATTGTTCAATTAGTTGCGTTCGAAATTAACGCCAGGAACATTTTTATTTTTTTACAAGAAAAATTTGAAATAAATACGAATACTGAAAATTGCGTTGATATTAAACTCAAGAACAAACTTTTAACATCCCTTGTGAGTGTAATTTTAATTTCCCTTTTATTCATGGGGAGTTTTATATATAATATGGTTTCGGATATTTTACAAAATCCCGGTGCGAACGAAGAAATTTTATTCTATGTTAAGTTAAAATTAATTTCTACTGCCGGAATTACGGTGTTTTTGATTGTCGTTCTTATTATTTTTATTTCAAATACTCTTACTAATCCGTTTAAGCAGTTAATTGAGGGAATGAAGGAAATTAAAAAAGAAAATTATGATACACGTTTAAACATACCCGGTGTTGATTCGGATATTGCTAAAATTTACAACGGATTTAATTCAATGCTTATGGGGTTGAATGAGAGAAAAGAGCTAAAAAAACGCCTTGAGAAAGCTTTAATTGAAACGCAGAACGCAAATCGGCTTAAAAACGATTTTATCTCGATTATGTCACATGAATTACGAACCCCGTTATCATCAATCATTGGTTTTAGTGATATTTTACTCGAAAATGAAACCATAAACCCAGAAGGAAAAGAAGAATTAAAATTTATTAATGATTCAGCAAAAGCGCTTTCAGTTTTATTAAATGATATATTAGAATTGTCTTTGATAGAATCCGGTATTATTAAAATAAAATTAGAAGATTTTTACGTTAAGCCAATTTTGGAAGAAATATTAAAAATATTTAAACCCAAAGCTGAAGAAAAAAACATTTTTTTTAAATCCGTATGTACAATTAAGCGGAAAATTCGTTCCGACCCTGCGCGTTTAAGACAAATTTTATTAAACATCATAGGCAATGCTGTTAAATTTACTCAAAACGGTGAGATCGTTTTGTCATGTACTGAAAACCCTTCAAGCTTTGTTTTTGAAATTAGAGACACGGGGTCGGGAATAAAAGAAGAATTTATTGATAATATTTTTGATATGTTTTCACAAGGGGAAAACTTTAGTATAAGAAAGCACGATGGTGCCGGAATCGGGCTTGCTATTTGTAAAAAACTAATTAATGCTATGGGCGGTGAAATCCTCGTTAAAAGTCAATACAAACAAGGGTCGGTTTTTACTGTAAAAATACCCAAAAAACATGGTTTTGAAGATGAAAAAAAGTTAGAAAACAACGATATCACCGGGGTCTAAATCCCCGTCATTACCCTCGTTATTATTATCCGAATTAATATTCTCTTCGAAAACCACTACCTTATCTTTACTAATATAGAAACGCGCAACTGCGTCTTGGAAATGCTTTGCTATGTCTTTTAAATTTTTAGAAACAACGCTTACTTTCTCCGCAGAATCATTTAAGTTCTGCACGATAGCAATATTTCCATGAATAGCTTTATTAATATTGCCCGAAGCATTATTAAGGTCTTCTGAGTTTTTATTTACCTGTTCTATGCTTTGTTTTACTTCCCTAATTGTGATTAAAAAACCGTCTGAAATCTGTATGATTTCTTCAATAAAATTAAAAACGTTTTTTATATCACTTGATTGCTGCATTATAGATTTGAAAACATCCTGGTTTATGTCGTTGTTTTTATTTACGTCTACCAAAATTTTATCAAGCCCTGTAACAGCTTTTTCCGCTAGTACATTTGTTTCAGCCACTTTAGAGGTTATATCACGCACAATAGTTGTAATTTCGTTTGCACTCTTGCTTGCATTCATAGCAAGTTTTCTTATTTCAGAAGCAACAACGGCAAAACCTTTTCCGGCAGATCCCGCATGTGCAGCTTCAATTGCCGCATTCATTGCAAGAAGGTTAGTTTGCTCTGTAATGTTTTGAATTACATCAATCACGTCATTAATGCGTTTGGTAAACCCTGAAACTTCATTCATGCCCTGTAAGGCGTTATGTATTGTATCATAACCTTGTTTAGCAACGTTTTGAAGTGATTCTGAAATATCTTTGGATTGCTTCATAATATCGAATGAATGCTTAACGTTTTCCGCAACGTGTTTAATTGCGTCAGCAGAACGGCTTATTTTTTCTTTTTGATTTTCCGCATGCTCTGAAGCATAATTTATTTTGTTAGCAACGGTATTAATATCCTCGGTAATTTTATTTAGCGTTTTATTCTGTGCATTAAGCATTGCATATTGGCTTTCAACTTCGCTGATAATTTTATTGACATTATAAAAAGTCTGGTCAGAAGATTTATTAACATCTTTTGATGTAGTATTAATGTAGTTTGATATAACATTCATAAATGATACAATTTCGGCGATGTTTTGATGAAGTAATTTCATTGAATTAAATAAAACGCCGATTTCATCTTTACGTTTTGGGTTTTCCACTGCGATATCCAGATTATTGTTTGCGAGTTTTTCACTCATAGCCGTTATTTTTTTGATTGGGCTTGTAAAAATACGCGCAATAAAAAACGCTGTAATTATAGTTAAAATAAAAATAATGCCTGAGAGTATAAATGCCTGGGCGATTGCATCATTCAATTCTTGATAAAATATTGATTTTTTTTTCAAAGCGCCGATTAAATAATTTTTGCTTTTAATTTTATTAAAAAGCGCAATGTATTTTGTATCTTCAATTTTAACATCGTAAATTTTATCCGTTTCAAAATATTTATCATTAGGAAAACCCTGAATTTTAATTTTTTTTAAAAAATTTTTAGGGTATTGTTTTTTTCTATTAATCTCATTTTTTTCTGATTCTGTAAATTTTTTTGTATATGTAAATAAATATTTTTTTAGCTGATGCGCAATTACAACGCTGTTTATATCAACTAAAAACAAATGACCGTGTTTCAATTCAGCTTCATTTATGATATTTTGAAGTATTGCCGCGTTAAGTTTAATAACTGCAACACCAACGAAATCTCCTTCTAAGTAAACAGGGGAGGACATATAAATACCGGCTTTTTTCGTTGTTACCCCTATGGTTATTTCGGAAATATAAACATTGCCTCGTTTTACTTTTTTAAAATACGGCCTGAAGGAATAATTTTTACCGACTAATTTTTTATTGGTTGAGGCAACGCATTTCCCTTTGGCATCGAGCATATAAACAATAGAGTAAGTTTTAGGCCTTATTTTTTTAATTTCTTCTATAAAAATATCTATCTGTCTGCCGTTTTCATTTTGATTTGAAAGAAAATTTTTAACAATTACGGATTTTGAAAAAATCTCAACGCTGCTTTTATGGTTTACGAAAAAGTTATCAACGTTATTAGCAACGCTTTTAATATAATTTCTTAACCTTTGCTCCGAGTTTCCTGAAATAGCGGATTTGAGCTGAAAAGAACGGATAAAAACATATCCCCCTAAGGGAATTAATGAAATTAAAATGAACAAAAGAAAAAATTTGTAAAATAGTTTTTTAATAGCCATAAACCCTGCTTAAAAATTTTAAATACAGCCGCTTATTTGCCGCGCATGAATAATATTATTTAGCATTTTACTAAAAAACGCAAATAAAGTTATTTTTTTATTAATATTTTTAATATACTCATAATATTAATATTGAACATAAAAAACATATTTTTTAAAATAATTTTTTAAACATACCTTTTTCTTTTTAACATATAATTGACAACGTTAAAATGATTTTGTATAATTAATCTACTCTGCCGGAGTGATGGAATTGGTAGACGTGCCTGACTCAAAATCAGGTGGCTTTATAGCCGTGCGAGTTCGAGTCTCGCCTTCGGCAAAGGGGCAAAAAAAAGACGTTTAACTTTTTATAGCATAGAGCTTTAAGTGGTTCTATGCTTTTTTTATTAATATCTATAAAATTAATTTTTTTCGTTGTTAAAAATTTATATATTATATTTAATAAATATATAAATATTACGGGATTGTTTAGGGTATTGATGATAAAAAAAAATTACCCGTTGTTAAAAAATATGATTTATATTTTAAGTTTATCTCTATTATTTCAATTATTATCAGCTATTTTATCTTCACGATTAATAAAAGTAACGGAAAAAAAGTATGCTTGGTTATTAATATCATGCGCAATTTTTTTTATGGCGATACGAAGAGGAATTCATTTATCTAAAATACTTTTTTTAGGCAAAGTCATTGTTCCATCTTTTATATGGCAGGAATTAACCGCGCTTTTAATTTCTTTGTTAATGCTTTCAGGAATTATTTTAATAGCCCCGGTTTTCAAATCTATAACAAGTGTTAGAAAACTTGAAAAAAGCAACATCGAGCTTGAACAGTCAAATAAATTAAAAGAAGAATTCCTTGCAATATTATCCCATGAAATCCGTACTCCCGTATCGGCAATAATCGGATTTACTGAAATTTTATTAGAAGAAAACTTAACTGATACGCAAAAAGAAAATTTGAACTATATTCACGCTTCTGCTAATCAACTTGAAAAACTTTTAAGTAATTTATTACAGCTTTCCGTTTTACAATCCGGTAAAGCGCCTGAAATCAATTGTAATAAATTTGACATTAGGGAAATGGTTGACAGCATTATAAGTACATTCAGCAATGAACTTGAAAAGAAACACAACGTTATAGCTACCCAAGTAAACATTGATTATTTTTATTCCGATGAGATGAGAATTCAACAAATACTATTTAATCTAATAGGAAACGCAATAAAATTTACTGAAAACGGAAATATTTTTATTTTCATCAGTCAACGTGAAAATAGTTACATAATCGAAGTTAAAGATACAGGAATCGGTATTCTCAAGGATAAACAGAAAAAAATATTTGAAGTTTTTGAACAAGCGGATAGCAGCAACAGGAGGCATTTTCAGGGGGTCGGTCTGGGCTTAGCAATAACGTATAAATTCATAAAAACTCTTAAAGGAGATATTTACGTTGATAGCGAACCGGGAAAAGGAAGCAGTTTTAAAATAAAATTACCTTTGTGTAATTAAAAAAAATATTTTTTTTATTTGCAAAAATCTTTACTATACTCTATAGTAAAAAAACATTATATTTATAGGAAATTCGCAACTGATAATATTAGAATGGGCGGGGAATTAAATTACTCTTACCCAAAAAATCTCTTCAAATCAGATTAAAGTAACGTCTAAAAAACATAAATTAAAAAATGGGTGAAAAATCTATTTTTTACTTTAATAACGAAAGATTCGATTTATTTAAAACGCGTGTAAAAATGAAAACGCATATTTTATTGAATTGGCAATATTAGCCAATACCCTCATTTTTACTCACGTATTAGTTTGTATGTGTAAAATGAATGTAATTCTTATTTTGAAATTTACGTTAATAATATATATCATCACATTTAAGATATTTTTTCACGTATTCATAAACCCCTGTTTTAAAATCCGTAAAATCATCATTATAATCCGCTTTTCGTAGTTTTGAAATATCCGCACACGTATAATTTTGATATTTTTCATTCAATTGCAGAGGCATATCAATGTATTCTACGTTGTATTCTTTTGACATTGCATTAAAAACGTGTATGGCAAGAGAATTGAAACTATTTGCATCACCTGTGCCTACATTGTAAATTCCGCATTTATTGTTTGTCGTAAAAAAATGAGTAACTTTTAAAACGTCTTTAACGTAAATAAAGTCTCGTTTTTGTTCGCCGTGGTCTAGACCGGTTAAATTTGATTTGAAAAGCTTAATTTTTCCCGTTTGATTTATTTGGTTGTAAGCTTTAAAAATTATGCTTGACATATGTTCCTTGTGATATTCGTTAGGTCCGAAAACGTTAAAAAAGCGTAACCCCGTTACTTTGTTTTCATACCCGTTTAAAATAACGTAATTGTCAAAAAGCCATTTGGAATATGCGTATTTATTTAGTGGCTTTAGTTGACAGTTTAATTTTTCATCATCATTAAAGCCAAAATTACCGTTGCCGTAAACAGCCGCAGACGAAGCGTAAATAAAACGAATGTCGTTGTTTAAAGCAAAATTTAACAAAGCTATTGAATATTCCACGTTGTTTTTATATAGGTAGTTCATATCTGTTTCAGTAGTGTCGGAACATGCCCCGAAATGAATTATGTAGTTGATTTTTTGCTTTAATTTTCCCGTTTTAATTATTTCCAAAAAATCGTTTTTATCATAAAAGCGGATGAAATTTTTATTTCTAAGATTTTTCCATTTATCTTGATTTCCGAATTCGTCTACAGCAATTATATCATTAATTTTATTTTCGTTTAAGTGTTTTATGAATGCGCTACCAATAAATCCCGCCGCACCTGTAATTAAAAACATAAATTTGCCTTTCAAAATTAAAATTTTTTTGAATTTTAAGACAAATGTAATAAATTTTCCGATGATTTAAAATAATGTATATTAATTTTTTTTTACTGTTTAATTTTCTTGACAATTTGAAATAAATATATTTTAATGAATATGGAGATTACGAAAACGTTACGGAGGGTGCTGTTATTAATTTTCAACAACAAAAAAAATCCAATAAACGCGATACATTCAGAGCAAATATTAACGTTGATGGGGAATACACAATGGACGGCGGGCATGGTAATAGCCGTTGTACTGTATTAGATATTTCAAACAACGGCATCGGCCTTAAAGTTCCGCAGTTTTTAACCGAAGGCGATATTCTCGATATTAAATTCGAAATTCCAGAATACGGGGAAATTAAAGCAAAAGTCAACGTTGTGTTTATGAAAGGCACTAAAGTAGGATGCAATTTTGTAAGCGTAGATGATCATAGCCGTAAAATTATCAACACTTATATCGACAAATATGCAAGCACTAATTTGCGAAAATTTTTTCGTTAAGTAACTTTTATTATGGTTTCTGCTTCAAAGCCGTATAATAATTTCGGGTCATACTTGCGCGAAAAATTTAAAAAACGCATTTTTAAATTAAGCGTTAATGCAGGTTTCTCCTGCCCTAACATTGACGGCAAAATTTCCACGGGTGGTTGCATATTTTGCAATAACGCATCGTTTGCAACAGATACTTTTAAGCAAAAAGTAAATATCAAACAACAGCTTGAAAAAAATGCATATTCTATGAAAAAACGGTATAATGCACAAGCATTTATTGCATATTTTCAACATTTTACCAACACTTACGCACAGGATAACGTTCTTATTAGTACGTATGAACAGGCAATTAATTTTCCTCAAGTAATGGGAATTGCAATAGGCACTAGGCCGGATTGCGTTACCAACACAATTCTAGATTATCTAAACGAAATAGGCAAAAATAAATACGTTTGGGTTGAATACGGGCTACAGAGTATTCACAACGAAACGCTTAGGAAAATAAACAGGGGGCATGACTTTGAATGTTTTCTCGATACTTATAACCGTACACGCAAACGGCAGAACATAAATATTTGCGTTCACGTTATCCACGGACTGCCGGATGAAAATAAACAAATGATGATAGAAACGGTTAAAACGCTTTCGCATTTAGGCATTGACGGCATTAAGTTTCATCAGCTTCACGTTGTAAAAGGAACTACCCTTGAAAAAATGTATGAAAAAGGACAAATAAAACTGCCAACACTTGAACAATACCTTGATTTATTGGCAACGAGTATACAATATTTAAACAAAGACATTTTAATTCACCGCCTTTTCGGTGTTAGTGCAAACGAAATATTAATTGCGCCGAAATGGGGGATAAAAAAAAACCGTCTTGAAAACATTATTGATAACTATTTTAAAGAAAACGGAGTTTATCAGGGCAGGTTTCTGGAATAATGAAAAATTATTTAATCACTGAATTCGAAGGTATAGGGCCTAAAAAAGCAGACTTATTAGCGAAATTAGGCATTGTGGATTCCGTTTCACTTTTAACGTATTTTCCAACCGGCTACGAAGACAGAACCGAATATGAAACAATTTATGCAGGGGTATCGAACGAAAAAAGCATTCAGGTTAAAATAAAAGTAACGGGTTTTGACAGGATAAAAACCAGAGGTCGAGGGCCGGATATTCTTAAAGTTAATATAACTGACGGAGAAACTAATGCAGCCCTTGTATGTTACAACAGGTATTATTTAAAAGATACTCTAAAAAAAGATACAGAATACATTGTAATTGGTAAATTCGAATTTAAATACAACGAGTTTCAATGCTCAAACTTTGAAATAGAAATACCCGGAGAAAACGTTTTTAATTACGGGCGCATTGTTCCTGTTTACGCGCTAACTAAAGGTATAACGCAAAAACTCTTGCGAAAACTCGTTTTTGATGCTTTAAAAACCTGCATTAACGAATCAAGCGAAAGCTTACCCTGTTATATTTTAAAAAAACGCGTTTTGGCTAGCAGGATTTTTGCCATAAAAAACATTCATTTTCCTGAAAACGAAAATGCAATAAACAAAGCAAGGCAACGTTTAATTTATTATGAGTTTTTTGAAATGCATTTGTCTCTTGCAATCAAAAAAAAATACATAAACACAAAAAATAAAAACAGAAAATTGAAGAAAACGGACATTATAAGTAAAACGCAAGGTGCACTTGACTTTGATTTGACAGGCGACCAAGTACGCGCTCTTTGCGATGTTTTAAAAGACATACATGCAGATAATCCAATGAGCCGTCTTTTACTCGGTGATGTAGGGTGCGGCAAAACCGTAGTTGCTGTTTTGCCTGCTTTAATTTTTTTAGAAAACGGCTATCAGGTTGCATTTATGGCACCAACTGAAATTTTAGCAAACCAGCATTATAAAACTGTTAGCGATTTATTAAAAATACCGCGTTACAATATTCATCTTTTAAGCGGTTCAATGACAGCAAAAGAAAAACAACGCGTTTCCCATGCTTTGAATTCTGGCGAAATTCATTTTGTAATCGGCACACACGCTTTGTTTCAGGATTTGATAAATTTTAAAGACCTAGCGTATGTTATTATTGACGAACAACACAGGTTCGGGGTAAAGCAACGCCTTGAGTTAATGAAAAAAGCGAAAAATCCTGATGTTTTATATTTATCAGCAACGCCGATTCCCCGCTCACTCGCTTTAACACTTTACGGCGATTTAGATATAAGCGTCATTAAGGAAAAACCCGCTAACCGTATTCCCGTTAAAACCACAGTGATACAGGAAAGCGATTTAAAGCAAACTTTTGATTTTATAAAAGAGCAAACGCAAAAAGGCCAAAAAGCGTATATTGTTTATCCGTTAATTGAAGACTCCGATAAAATAGAACTTAAAGCAGCGGCAACGGAATATGATAAAGTAAAAAACAGTTATTTCAAAAACGTAAACTGCGGACTTATTCACGGCAGAATGAACGTCCGCGAACGAGAAGAAACAATGCAAGGTTTTATAAACGGCAGTATTTCCGTTTTGTTCAGCACAACGGTAATAGAGGTGGGTGTTGACGTTCCCGAAGCTACGGTTATGTTAATTGAAAACGCTCACCGGTATGGTTTATCAACTTTACATCAATTGCGCGGTCGAATAGGGCGGGGTAATGAGCAATCGTATTGTTTTCTCGTACTGCCTAAGAATACAACGGAAAATGCAGTTAAACGCGTTAGAATTATGGAGAAAACAAATGACGGTTTTGAAATATCGCAAAAAGACCTTGAAATGCGCGGTCCCGGGGAATTTTTAGGAACGCGGCAACACGGTATTCTTCCTTTTCGTCTTGCTTCACTTACCCAGGATAAAGAGTTATTTTTTAAAGCAAGGGAAGATGTAGAAAACGTTATGCAATCTGACCCTGAATTAAAACGCCGCGAAAATCTAATTTTAAAAAACACGGTTTATAAAAATTTTATGCAGAAATATAAAGCGTTGTTAAGGAGTTAATAAGTTTTGAGAATAATCGCAGGCCAACACAAGGGAAGAACAATAGCCGTTCATAAAGGCAAGCATCAAGGTATAAGCAAAAATAAAAAAAAGCTTCCTTACAGGCCCACAACGGATTTTTTACGCGAAACACTTTTTAATATTTTAGGAGACAAGGTTATAAATTGCAGTTTTGCTGACGTTTTTGCAGGGTGCGGGTCTGTTGGGCTTGAGGCTTTAAGTCGGGGCGCAGAAAACGTAACTTTTATAGATTCTAACTCTTATAATTTAAGTTTAATTAATACCAATCTAAATATAATTTCTGAGAAAGCAAAAGTGATTAAAAGCGACGCTGTAAATTTTTTAAAAAATCCGGATAAAGAATACGATATAGTATTTTTAGACCCGCCATATTATCAGGATTATGAAAATGTTTGCATCGCAGCCGGATTAAACAGCAGGATTGTAAAACCCGGCGGCCTTCTCATTTTACAACATCACATAAAAATAAATTTAAAAATTAAACCCGATGAAAAGAGGAAATATACTCCGAATGTATTGTCGTTTTATAAAATCAAATAAACGCGTTAGTTTTATACTTATACTTGTTTTGTTTCTACTAACAATGCGTGCAAACGCATTAATTGATGGTAGCGGAAACTATTATTCTAAAAAATTTAAGCTTACGTTTAAAAAACCTCCGGGCAAATTACAGGCGTCCCATATCCCTGTTTTTTTTAAAATGCCTGGCGTTTTAATTCAGTATGTGAACCCAATTGAACGCATTACATATACAATTGTGGGAATGAAAACGAAAAAGCCGTTGTCTGTTTTGGGGCAATATTTGCGTTTTCACATTTCAGGCCCCGCTAGAAACATTGAAATTGTTGAGGACAACGTATGGCTTTTGAAAGAAAATGCAATAACGCTTATGCAACGGTATAAATGCTACGTTAAAAAAATGATGTTTTATATAAACGTTTTTTTAATGATGCATAAAGACAAACGGGAAAAAAAAGTTGCTTTAATGATAGCCAGCCCGCATCACCATTTTAAACGCCTGCGTTATGAGGGGTACAACGCGTATTTAACTTTAAAGTTTATAGATTGAGCATTTTTTTGTTAGATTGTATATAAACCGCGAAACAATGAAAAACATACGAATGATACGAAATCCCCCGGCTTTTTACCGCAAATGCGGAGGAAGAGAATCACCGCTGTATCTCCCTCTTTGAGTAAAGAGGGAGGATTAGTGATAGTATGGGGTATTAAGAGAAATCATCCCTAGCCCTTCTTTAAATAAAGAAGGGAATCACCGATTCAATTTCGAAGTGCATATTTCATACACTCATAAGGTGTATGAAAAC
>CAYUYT010000005.1:0-42769 GCA_964449345.1 uncultured Spirochaetia bacterium
ATGAAAAAACATTTATTGACATTAGTAATTTAACCAAAACTTCAGTAAAACGTATACTTATCATATTTAACCAATTTATCAATTACCATATTAATTTAACAGTATCCAAAATAATTAAAATAATTATTGCAGAGTATGAAGAAAAAGAAAATAAAATAATTTCAAATACTATATATAACTGGCCTCTTAATTTAGAACACGGATTAAAAAATAATTTTGAATTGCAACTTTTAGAATTAGGTTTTAATGATAGACTTGGAATAATATGCATAAATAAATTTTTTGAAGAAAAAGGAAAAAAAATCGAGGGATTAGCTACTATGTCGTATTATTTAGGAAATTATTATAAAGAAATAATCGAAAAATTAGAATATGAAATTCCAATCCTTTCTTTTAGAAAAACAAAAAGAAATCTCGATTATATTTTAAGTTAAACATTTACTCTTTTCATTTTTTTAATAACTTCTCATACTTGATAGTGTTTCGCTTCATTGAAAAATTCACTAAAATTTAAATTTTTACACAAAAAATCTTACACTACTTTTAAAAATGCTTTAATATTTAATACACCCCATTTTATAACGTGTTCATAATTTGAATTCGTTTTTTGACAAGGCAACGAGTTTGTCCTGATTTTCAACTACTATTTCGTTGCCTGAAATGTTTATTATTCCGTTTTCCTTCATTTTTTTAAGCGTTCTTGAAAGCGTTTCTGGGATTGTGCCTATTATACTTGCTAATTGCCTGCGGTTTACTTTTAAAAAACATTTTTTAGGGCAATTATTATTTTCACCTAACCCGATTATGTAATTAGCTATTCGCGCGGGAACTTCTGTTAAGGCAACGCTTTCTATGATTGACGTTAGTTTAATAAGCCTTTTGGATAGAAATTTTATCATATTAAATGAAAAATCCGGTTCTGCCCTCATTAACAAAATTATTTCTTGCGCAGGAAAAAACAATAATTCACTCTTTTCAATAGCTGAAGCATAAACAGGGTGATTTTCATTAATAAAAATTGCCGCTTCACCGAAAATACTTTTTTTGTCAATTATTCTGATTATTTGCTCTTTGCCGTTAAATGATAACTTGTAAATTTTTATTTTACCCTCTACCAAAGCATAAAAACCCGACGGCTTATCCCCTTGAAAGAACAATGTTTCATTTGCCTTAAAATTTTTAGCTATACTTATTGCAGAAAGTTTTTCAATTATTGAATCTTGCAAATTTTTGAACACAGGGATTTGTTTAAATATTTTTTCCTTGTCCATATTATTCCTTTTTACAAAATTTACATTCTCGTTGACTTAAGTCAAAGAAATAATTTTATTTCCCCCTTATCATTTTATTAAACAAAACCTAAAGAGGTATAAAATGATAAGAAGTATAATAAAAATCAATGAAGAGATTTGTAACGGATGCGGTAAATGCGCGGAGGCTTGTCCTGAGGGCGCAATTAAGATGATTAACGGTAAAGCAAAACTAGTTAGCGAAAATTATTGCGACGGATTAGGCGCGTGTATCGGTGATTGTCCCGTTGATGCGATTACTATTGAAAGAAGACAGGCAAAGGAGTACGACCAAGAAAGCGTTATTGAAAACATAATTAAAGGGGGGCCGGAAACAATAATAGCGCATTTAAACCATTTAAAAAAGCACGGCGAAAACCGGTATTTAAACCTTGCGCTTAAATATTTATCAGGCAACGGATATGAAGAGCTTGTTGAAAAATTTGCAAACGGGCAGGCACAGGAAATAAAATTTTCCCGTTGCCCGGGTTCAAAAATCATGGATTTTTCAGATGAAAAACAGAATGAAACAAATAGCGAACAAGTATACGCACAACCTTCTGAGTTAAGCCAATGGCCTGTTCAGATGCACTTAATATCCCCTGATGCAGGGTATTTTAAAAACGAAGATGTTTTAATTGCAGCGGATTGTACGGCTTATGCTTTAGGTAACTTTCATTCAAAGTATCTAAAGGGGAAAAAACTCGTTATTTGTTGCCCCAAACTGGATTCAGGGCTTGAACAATACAAAGAGAAAATAACTGCATTAGTTGACAGAGCAGAAATAAACTCTTTAACTGTAATGATTATGCAAGTACCGTGTTGTTCGGGCTTATTGCATATTGCAAAGCAGGCAATAGAAAACGCAAAAAGGCACGTTACTTTAAAATACGTTGTTGTCGGCATAAAAGGCCAGGTATTAAAACAAGATTGGCTGGATTTTAGTAAAAAGCAGCCATTGATTAAGTAGAAAATTGTAAGGAGAAAACTATGGCAGATTTAATTGATTCTTTAGAACAACAGCACAAAGAAATTATTGAGAAACTTGAGGAGATTAAAGTCCAAACGTTGTCTTCCAATGAAAAAATGCAAAAGCTATATGAAGCAAAAAATACATTTTTGAGGCATTTATCACTTGAGGACGCAAAACTTTATCCGGTTTTAACAAAAGCTTCCGAACGTAATTCAAGTTTAAAACGTACGCTTGAAATTTTTGCAGGAGAGATGAAAGAAATAACGGATAAAGTTGTCTGTTTTTTTGATAACTTAGAAAATCTAAAGCTTGATAAAATCGATTTTGCTAAAGAATACGGAAAATTCTATGCTCTATTAAAACAACGTATTCGGCGCGAGGAAAATATTTTGTACGAAGAGTATAAAAAAGTTTATGCACATATTTAGTTAAATAAAAAAGCCGGAAAACTTAATCGCTTTCCGGCTTAAAATATTTTCACGTTGATTTATATCTTTTATGAAAGCGCCTTTTTTATACGCTCAAGGCCTTTTTCAATATTTTCCATGGACGTTGCAAAAGACATTCTAAAATTTTGCGGATTTCCAAAAGCTTCACCCGGCACAACTGCCACCTGAAACTCATCCAAAAGATAAGCCGCAAAATCCATTGCGTTGTTTATTGTTTTGCCTTTAAATTCTTTTCCGATTATTTCTTTTATAGACGGAAAAACGTAAAATGCGCCTTTTGGTTTCACACAAGTTAATCCGGGAATATCGTTCAATCCTTTTACAAGAACATCACGTCTTGTTTGGAATGTAGAAACCCAGTCTTTTAAAAAACTTTGGTCGCCTTCAAGAGCTTCTGCGGATGCCTGCTGAACGAAAGAGGTAACTGTTGAGTTTGAATGAGATGCCCATTTTTTCATAAGTCCGATTATTTCAGAGGGACCCGCAGCGTAACCAATTCTCCAGCCGGTCATTGCATACGTTTTTGAAAGCCCGTTAACCACAACGGTTTTTTCAGATATTTTATCGGAAAGTTGAACAATACTTATATGCGCTTCTCCGTCGTAAAGGAGTTTGTCGTATATTTCATCTGAAATAATTAATATGTCCTGACTTTCCAAAACGTTTATAAGGGATTCAAGTTCTTGTTTTGAATAAACAGACCCCGTAGGATTTGAAGGACTGTTGAGAATAATTGCTTTTGTTTTTTTCGATATTGCATTTTTAACCATATCCGCGGTAACTTTAAACCCGGTTGATTCATCCGTATCAATAATAACGGGTTTGCCGCCAGCCATTTTTACCATTTCAAAATAACTTACCCAATAGGGTGCAGGTATAATAACTTCATCTCCGGGATTAACGCTAACCTGCATGATTAAATTAAGCGCGTGTTTTGCGCCTATAGTTGCACAAATTTGGTCTCTTTCGTATTTTGTAGCTATATCACGTTTAAGTTTGTTAATTATCGCATCTTTTAATTCCACGATACCGTCTGACGGACAATATTTAGTAAAACCCGCATCCAAACTTTTTTTACACGCTGTTTTTATGTATTCCGGTGTGTCAAAATCCGGCTCGCCTGCCCCGAATGAAATAACGTCAACACCGTCTTTTTTCATTTGTTTTGCTTTATTAGATATTGCCAAAGTTGCGCTTGGTGTAATTCCCAGTGCTCTATCTGCAAATTTCATTTTAAACCTCTCAATTAATAATTATTAGTGTATATATAACTTTAACGCGTTCTCCGGTCAAGCGAGAAAAAATCAGAGATGAGATTTTTAAAATTTATTAGTCAATAAAATTAAACCTAAAAACAATGCATTTAATTAAGTTGATTATGGTACAATTGCCCTTTTATACTAAAAACGTGAATTTCGATATTGATAGATTATTGATTAATTTGGTTCTATGTAAATATTATTATGCCACAGAGTTTTTAGAAGTTCCTTTAATTATTTTAATTTCGCATTTTAACAAATTTTAGTATCATTTAAAATTAAGAAATCGAATTACTAACTGGAATTTTTCAAAGATATATTTCATTTGGAAATTCGTTATCATGGTAAAAAATTTATTTATAAAAAAAGTAATCAATGATATATTTGGCTAATTATATTAATACGTTTATATTTTAATATATAAATTTTTAGGGAGTCTTAATTAAAATGGTTCTTCCTTTGTCTTTAAAACCTGAATGCGTTGATATTGATATTGACGGGGATGATAAATACTCTGTAATTAAAATGATAATTGAAAAATTATCCAAAGCTTGTGATATTAACCACAAAGTTTCAAAAGAATTATTAAAAGATATGATTTCCCGTGAACAATTGATGAGCACGGGAATGCAAAGCGGTATTGCTTTACCTCATTGTTCTAGTGAAAACGTTGATAGGCCGTATGTATTTTTAGCCAAAAGCAAAAAAGGCGTTGATTTCGGTTCAACCGACGGAAGCATTGCAAAAATAATTGTTGCCCTTGTCATACCTAAAGATAAAATTTCCCATCACGTTAAAACAATGGCGGCAATTGCAAGATTATTAAACGAAGAAAAAATACGCATGGAAATTTTAGAATCGGATTCCGAACAAAAGATAGTTGATATATTTAACCGAATTAACATAAATGAATAAATCAAAAAAATTTTATTTTCGATACATAAATATCCGACAATAATAATACTTTATAATTAATCTAACCGGAAAAGAATCAGGAGTAGATGTGAACCCGGCCTTATCAATAGGACTTGCTTTTTTATCTTGTTTAATTATTGCAAACCTTGCTTCCCGGTTCAAATTTTTACCTAAAGTTACAATATACATCACAGTAGGGGTGATTTTCGGACCATCAATTCTAAACTATATCACTGACGCACTTGTAGAAAACCTTTACATACTTAAAGAAATTGCTTTGGGAATTCTTTTATTTACTGTAGGACAAGAATTTACTTTTTAAAAAATTAAAAAAATCGAACGTAAAGTCGTTCTCGTTTCTCTTTTTGAAATATTTACAACCTTTACACTCGTAGCCGGCGGACTTTATTTATACACTAAAAACTTTAGCCTATCGATGTTTGCAGGAATAATCGCTACGGCTACAGCACCGGCATCAACATTAATAGTTTTAATCGACCAGTCTTCAGACGGAAAACTGACAACTTATATTAAAGGTATGATTTTAATAAATAATTTATTCGCTTTGGTAATTTTCATACTTTTTTTCCCATTTATCTATTTTGCAGATTTCGGAACTCCACCGGGCGGACTCTGGCACAACGTCTTATTAAGCATCTGGGAAGTTTTTGGTTCAATTATAATTGGGGTTGCAATCGGACTTATTATGGCTTTATGGGAGGTGAAAGAACACAAGGATGCACATAAAATAATGCTCGGGTTCACTGCTGTTATAATTGCAATAGGGCTTACAAAAGTTATAAACCTCGTTGATATGATTGTTTTCCTTGCAATCGGCATAACTTACGCCAACGCATCAATCGGACAATCAGAAATGAAGGGTATTGTTAAAAGAATAGAATTGCCTTTTTACGTATTATTTTTTATTTTATCCGGCGCGGCTTTGCACGTTGCTGAAATAAAAACAGCTGGGCTTTTAGGCGTTTTATACGTTGTACTCAGGGCAGCGGGTAAATATTTTGGAATACATTTCGGATCTAAACGCCGGAACATGGGAAAACAATTTACAAACCTTTTGTCAATTTCAATGTTTTCTCATTCAGCCATTGCAATCGGCATAACGGGTTTTATTCTCGTTTTAACAGGGCAAGCATTTATAAATCAAATCTTGTTAACGTTGTGCTTGCCTCGGTTGCGGTTTTTGAACTTGCAGGGCCTGTTTTAGTTAAAATCGCGGTCATTCGTTCAGGCGAATCTACCATAGCAAATGTAATGAAATCCAGAAGCGTAAAATCACGCTCATCAATTGGATATGTAATTAATGAAATGCTTAAATCTCTGGGAATTATAAAGCAAAAAGAAAAAAACATTCAAAACAGTTTGATTAAAGACACTTCCGCTTTACACGACTACTCGAAGTTTAATAAAGTACTAAAATTCATTGAACATTCTCATTTTGACGTTTTCCCCGTTGTTAATGAACAGGGTTATTTTGTGGGCGCGATTTCTTATTTTGACATACAGGATATTGCATTTGACCCGGTTTTAACGGATATTGTTACGGCAATGGATTTAATGGTGCCAAACCTTTACGTTAACATTGACCAGCCAATTGAAAAAGTTATTGAGACTTTTAAAGAGATAAACAACGCGTTTCTCCCTGCTGTGCATTTTGAAGACGGAAAAAAACACTTTGTCGGTTATTTATCTCAAAGAGATATTCTTTCATTACAAGTTAAAGAAGAATAAAACAAATCTAGCCCCCACACCCTTGACTTTACCTTGACTATTGGGCAACGTACCTGTTTCGATAAAACTATCATGCAAAAAACATACGGGATTTTAAATCGTTTATTAGTGAATAGTTAGAATTTGCATTACTTTAAATTTAAAATTCAAATAATATATAAAAAACATTTCCAAAATATTGACAAAAAGTGGATTGTAATGTATAAAAAAGTGTGAATTTTATTTCATGGTGAATGAAAATGAATTTAAATAAATTAATCAATTATCTTGAATTAGTTTTAAACAACAAAAATTTTCAAGATTACAGTTTAAACGGGCTTCAGGTTGAAAACTCCGGTAAAATAGAAAAAATATATTCCGCTGTTGATGCGAACGCGTTCACTATCGAAAAATGCTCTTTTGGTTCTATGTTAATCGTTCACCACGGTATTTTCTGGGGAAAAAATTTCCCCTTAACCGGCGCTAACTATAAAAAAATAAAAATGCTTATAAATAACGACGTTGCATTATACGCAACACACTTACCCCTAGATGCGCATCCTGAAATTGGAAACAACGCGTTGTTGTTAAAAATAATCAACGCCTCAATAACAGGCGAGTTCGGCAAGTACAATGCAATGAATATAGGTTTTGCAGGGGAATTTCCATCGGCTCTGACTATTAATGAAATCTCTTTCAAACTAAAAAACGCGTTAAATTGCAATCCAGTTGTTTTAAACTTTTCAGGCAAGAAAGAAATAAAAAGCGTATGCGCTGTTTCCGGTGATCCGGGAATGCAAATATTGGAGGAATTTTCGCAGTCTGATATTGATTTGTTAATTACAGGAGAATCAAGTCATGTTTTATATAATTATTGTGAGGACAACCGGTTGGATGTTATACTAGCAACGCATTATGCAACGGAAACGTTAGGGATTCGTGCATTAGGGAATATGATTGCTGGAGAATTTTTACTGAAACACGAGTTTATAGAACATAATACAGGGCAATAATGGATAAAAATAAAATACGAAAAGATTTTATCACAGCACGAAAAAATATTTCTATAGGTGTTAAGCAAAGACTTGATAAAAAAATTACCGAGACGGTATTGCATTTTATTAAAAGTAAGGAATTAAAAAACATACTCGTTTATCATTCGTTAACTAACGAAGTTAATACGCTTGATATTATAAATTCTCTACTTGAACGAGGCAATAAAGTTGCACTTCCCATATCCCTTAAGCATACCAAAGAAATTGATTGTAAATACATTACGGCTTTGGACAAAGACGTTGTACCCGGAGCTTATGGAATATTTGAGCCTGATAAAACGCTTGACAGCGTTCCTGAGTCAGATTTAAGCGCAGTAATTGTGCCTGGTGTTGCTTTTGATAAATACGGCAACCGGCTTGGATACGGTGCGGGATATTACGATAAGTTTTTGACCAAAAATAAATATTTATTAAAAATTGCAATTTGTTATGCTGTGCAAATATATGAAGGGGAACTTCCTTTTAGTGAGCATGATATTAAAATGAATTATATAATAACAGAAAACAATGTATTTAGAATTACATAATAAATTTAAAGGAGAATTCTATGGGTGAAGAATTTTTAGTGCGTTTTTGGGGGGTAAGAGGGTCTTTTCCTGTTCCGGGCTCTCACGTACTTGATTTCGGGGGCAATACTTCATGTATTGAAATTAGGGTGAACGGAAATATTTTAATTTTCGATGCAGGTACGGGAATTATTAAATTGGGAGAAAAAATACTAAATGATTTTTTTTCTGCCGGAGCAAAGGGTTTATTAAGGTTGAATTTGTTCTTTACACACCTTCACCATGACCATACACAGGGGTTACCCTTTTTTAAACCTGCATATTTAGGACAGTCACAAATTTTTATTTTTGGACCTAAAATGTCAGGGGTTGATATTTATGAACATTTAATCAGGGTTTTCCGCGCTCCACATTTTCCAGTTGAACTTGACGAATTAAAAAGCCAGAAAACAAGCCAGAATTTGGACGAATCAACGGTTGTGCTTTATCACGGGGCTAACAATCCGCCGGAAGTTTTAAACCACTTTTTAGAACCAATTCCTGCTGACGACCACGTTGTAAAGGTATGGGTAAACCGTTGTTATTCGCATCCTAAAACCGGCGTTTATAATTATAAAATAGAATTCATGGGAAAAAGCGTTGTCATTGCTACAGATGTTGAAGGGTATATGATGGACGATTCTAAATTAATCATGTTTTCACAAAACACCGACATTTTAATACACGATGCTCAATATAAATCAAAAACGTATCCGGCATTGCCCGTACCCAAACAAGGGTTTGGACATTCAACACCAAAAATGGCTGCAAGGGTTGCAAAAAAAGCTAACGTTAAAAAACTATTGCTTTTTCATCATGACCCGGAACACAATGATTCTACAATCAGGGAAATGGCAAGAATAGCGCGGCGCGTTTTTCCTAATTCCGAAGCAACGTATGAATCAATGGAAATTGATTTATTTAAACAGGATTTATCAAAAAAATTTAAAAAATAGAAAATTTAGAATAAATTAAATTTATCAATTAAGACAGCGCTAAAATTATGTATAAAATGAGCAATAACGGCCGGCCAGATGCTCCCCGTTTTGTAACGTATGTAACCGAAAAAAACGCCTAACAACATTAAATGCGGTAGCGATATAAAGGATAGGTGCAACATTGCAAATAAAAACGCACTAATTAATATGGTTTCGCCTGGTTTTAAGGATTTTTCAAGCGCCCTAAAAATAATACCCCTGAATGCTAATTCTTCAATTAATGCGGGCTGAACGCAAACCATCAACAAAATTGCTGTAAAGGAATACCCCGTTTGCTCAAGTTTATTTACAAAACTAACATCACCCATATCAAGCCAGTATTGTATTAATTTAACAACGCCAAAAGAAACGAAAAACCCTGTTAAAATCCCGCCGATAAAAAACCCGATGTGTTTGGGTTTTATCTTAAAATTAAAAGAAAGAACTGATTTTATATTATAAACCGGGAAAAGCGCCCATGCGATAATCATTACAGAATCAAAAATACTGATTATGTGCATATTTTCAGCAGAGGTTCTATTAAAAATCAAGTAAAAAATAATATGAAAAATTAGAATAGTAAGATAAAGTAAAATAGAAACGGGAAACAAACGCCATTTTTTTTCATTTTTGCTTTTTTGCGATGTAATGCGTTTGCCGCAATTTATGCAAAATGTTTGAGTAATTGCTATCGGGTTTTTACATGCCATACATAGCAAGTCGTAGTTAATTTTACTACCGCACGAAGGGCAATATTCATAGTTAACTTGAATAGTATTTCCGCAATGCGGGCAAATCATTTATTTTCCATCTTTCTCAATTCAATTGCGGATTTAAGCCCTCTAAACAAAACGAATATCAATACTGCCGTAACAATTACAAGCATTATTACCTGTAAAACCATGAGAATTGCAATATCCCCCTTGGAAAGAATTTTATTAAACTGAGAATAATTTATATTTATACCCTGAAAAGCGCGGAAAACCATTGTAACTATTTTAAGTATTCCGTAAGTTAGTTCGAATATAAAAGCAACGAGAATGGCAATAAACGCGTTTTTATGCACATAACGGGATAAATATATAAACCCTGCCCCCTGAATTAAACCAATAATTATAACGAGCAAAAGCAATTTATAAATATTCGAAGGGATAACGGGGTTAAATTTTTTTTCGTTATTTTTATCTTCACGATTGCGGGAATCAAAATTATTATCTGGATTTTTGTAATGCCTTTCAGTAAAACCCCTGTATTCTTGTTTTTGCGTTTTTATGGGATTTTGATATATTTTTGAAATCACTGCCGCTTCTTTCAGAGTGTAAGTACTTGAAAGAAAACCGATTAACAAAATATTTTGAACAAGCATTATAATTCCCATTAATAACATGGTAAGGCGCGCGACTTCAATTTTTCCCTTATAAGCGAGAACATTATGCTTCCGTTCTCCCGGAACAACGTTTTCATGTTCAGGTGATTTTTGATTTTCTTGTATTATAGTCTCTTCTTCAGTTCGATCCTCAATTTCGTTATTGCTTTCAATACTTTCAATCAGAGTTTTTCCGCTTTCTAATTCTTCCGTTGTATTTGTTTGCTCGATTTCAGTATTGCAGTTCGGACATATTTCAGTATCCGGGTGCAATTCTTTACCGCAGGTTTCACAAACAACGTTTTTAGCGATTTGCCAACCGCAAGAGGGGCAAAATTTGCTGTTATCATATACCTTAACGCCACATTTAGGGCAATATTGTTTTTTCATTACTTTTGTCCGCAAATTAGATTGACTGAATTATAACATAACGCGTTGTTTTTAAAAAGTAAAAATAAGTATACTTTTTTAATTTTTCCGTTTGTTGAAAATTTTCAAAAATAAGTTTTCATATTTTATTCAAATATGAAATTATAGGTCAAAGAGCAACCCTATGTTGAAATAAAATGCAATTATTTTCGAACCGCTTTCGTTATAAGTACGAAAATTATAAACTTGAGCGCGTACGTTTATTCCTAAAAACATATCAATTTTCCCGGATAATTCAAATTGATACCCTGCGGTCATTTTTACTCCGAAATCCGGCTCTGTGTATTTATCAAGATCATCGTCATAATTTTCGCTGCCTTCTATGGTTGTATTAGGCATGATGAAACCGAAATAAATTCCAAAAGAAAAATATATACCGGAAAATTCAAGCAAAGGAGCAATGCTAATGAAAAAATATTGCAAATTGTATCGAAGTTCGTTTTTTGTAACACTGTCAATTTCTTTGGTTGCAAAATTCTGCCAGCCCATTTCCGCTTCAAGTCCAAAATGTTTTAATGGAAAATATTGAATTAATGCGGAGAACTGAAAAGCTAACTTTGTGTAAATTTCTCCTTGTGTATAATGAGCAGAAGTTTGCCTTGTTAGCCCTATTCCTGCATAAAAACCTATTTGAATTTTTTTAGAGGAAACATATCCGTTTTCAACTCCAGATGCCGAAGCTTTTTTTTCTCCATACGGCTGTTGATTTTCCTGTGCATTAGGGTCGGTATTGTAAATTTTTTCCCCGGGCTCATAACCCGCAGAAAATAAATTAAAGTTTAAAGAAAAAAATAATATTGTTATAAATATTTTAACAAAACTTTTTACATACATAATTTTAATAATATCTCTTTTTTTTATGGTAATAAATATTTTTTTATTATTACGTTGAAATTGCCATAATCAAATTTAATAATTAAAACAGAATAAAAAAAATTTGACCGTAAAAAAACTATGTTAAAAAAGAAAATTGCTGCTATTTTGATGTTATTTTCAATTTTTATAATTTCCTGTAAAGAAAAAGGAAAACATTCAGGCGAATCGAATTTAAGCGCTTTTATAATTTCCTATTCCGGGACGGTTTTTAAAAACGGCAAACAAATTAATAAACGCGTTGCTGTTAAATAGGGAGATACAATTACAACGGATAAACAATCTTCATGTAACGTAAAGATTAAAAACAAGAGCATTATCAATTTAAAAGAAAATACTTCATTTACTTTAAACAAGAAAAGTGTGAGTTTATCTAAAGGCGGATTTAACGCTGTGATTAAAGAAAAGTATGCCGGTATTGATTTTACTGTTAAAACTCCTACCGCAGTTGTCGGCGTAAGAGGGACTGCTTTTTGTATTCAAGTAGAAAATAAAAACAGCACATATATTTGCGTTTGTAACGGCACATTGAATTTAAAAACATCAAAAGAGAAAACAGGTGAAAACGTTAAGCGTTATCATCATGGAAGCATGCGTTTTGCAAGAACAGAGCAAAACTTGAAACAAAATCCGGTGCGGGATTGCTATATCATAATGATGAGGATATAGAAAAACTTGCTTCAAAAATCGGAGTTAAAATAAAATGGGGAAAACCATATAAAAAAGAATATTAATATAATATTATATAAAAACTAATAAACTCGTTTATATATTTCTTCAAACGGGGTTTAAAAATATTTTGTTTAATATTGACACGGTTATATGTATTAATATATTTATTCAAAGATTAGTTAAGAGTTAATATACTCTTTTTTAATAAAATACCATTTTTGGAGTAACAAAAATTAACATAAAAATTACTTTACAATATGACGGAACGCGGTTTTATGGTTTCCAGAGGCAAAAGAAAGAAAGAAGCGTTCAAAAAGAAATTGAGCTTTCTTTATCAAGAATTTTTCAAGAAGATATAAAGATAAAATCTTGCGGTAGAACCGATGCAGGAGTCCACGCTTATATGCACGTTTCGAATTTTTTTTTAGAAAAACCCTTAAAAATCCCTGAAAATAAACTCGTTACCGTTATAAACAACGAATTGCCCGGAGATATTGTTTGCACGCATGCCCACAGAGTTTTGGATAATTTCAACAGCAGAAGAGACGCAAAATTAAGAGAATATATGTATGTAATTTATAATGACGATTTACGCCCTCCGTTTTATAAAAGGCGCTCGTGGCATGTAAAAGAAAAGATAAATATTAGAAAAATGAAAAAAGCGCTTTCATATTTAGTGGGGAAACATGATTTTGCTTCCTTTTGCGCAAGCCGTAAGGAGTATGAACACACTATTAGAACAATAACAAAAATTAAAGTTAAAAAGAAAAAACCGTTTATTAAAATTTATATAACCGGGCATGCGTTTTTACATAAAATGGTTAGGATGATAGTGGGTGCAGCGTTGGAAATTGCAAAAAAGAATATAAAAGCTAAAGAAATGAAATTCGTTCTTCATAATAAAAGCAGGGGGAAAAACCCTTTTGGTACTGCCCCGCCGGGAGGGCTTTATTTGAATAAAATTGTTTATTAATTTAGACCTCTTTGCTTTTTTTCCTTATTTACAAAATCTTTTAATAAATTTATCTGCTCTTTGATGCCGTCCCAGTTTTCATCATGGGCATAAGCATTAATCGTTCTTCCCAACTCGGTTATTTTTTTAAACCCATAAGATGCACCTGAACCGTGTAGTTTATGACCCATTGCCCTAAGCTGCATTTTATCTTTAATTTTTAATGCCGAACTTAGAATGTCGAGTTTTTCTTCAAAACTCATCAAATATTTATTCTGAATTTTTCTCATAAATAAATTATAATATTAATTCTCTTTAAATGACAGAAAATCCCCTAAATAACTAATCATTGTAAATTTTACTTCATTTAATAATAGAGTTTTTTTATGGCAAATTAACGTTTTTATTCTAATGTAGAAAAATAACTACATATTTAATGTTGATTATTCCCAACAGTTTTTATTAATTTTCACAAATTTTAATATTACGATTTTGTTAATTATTAACTATATAGACAATTAAAAAAAAATTTTTACTTGGCACGATTTTCTCTATATATATGGTAAAGAGAAAACGTCTTTTTGTCTTCTCTCCCCCTACCTGCTTACAGACTTAACCTGATGTCGCAGTTGCTACATCAGGTTTTTTTTTATTTTCCATATATAACGAATTTTTAAAAACCCGCCTGAATTTTTGCCCGTATACAAATAGTAATAAGTTTGTAGAATTGGTATTTGTAATTTTCCGTCTATACCGGGCAATAAAATATCTTTATGCAAAATTATATAATTATCCGGCTCATAGCTTAAAAGCTTTTTATTTTTGTTATAGTAAAACGGGTCCACAGGCACCCATCCCAAACCTTTTAAGTAAATTTCAGCCCAAATATGCCATGATTTTTTCAAATCATGTGTAATTATTCTTCCTGCAACGTGCCTTGCCGGAATTTTTAACCGGCGCATAACAGCAACGAAAACCGAGACATAATCCGAACACTCACCGTCGCGTTTTGTTAAAATGTCGCACATATACCGTAAACCCCTGAACCGGGATTTTTTCTTAATAATTCTGTTTATTGCTTCAACAAGATATTTTACCTGATAATAAACCGAGGCGCCTTTTATTTTTTCCGCAAGGTATTTTATTAATCTCCGGTTTGAATTTACGTATTTATTAGAAATCAAATATTCCCCTAAATCCGGGGTATCATCGGTTTTTATATTTTTTCTTATTTTTTTTAAGTTGAAAAAACGCGCCTTTTTTTTAACCGTTACTGTAATTAAAAGTTTTATTCTCTTTGAAAGTTTTTTTTCGTTTTTTAATTTTATGTAAAGATACTTTGCTTTGTGTTTTTTACTGTGAAGAATTTTATATCCCGGCACATTAAATTTAAAGTTAACGAGTTTTTGATAATTTGTCGTTGCCGGAAGGGGCAAATAAACTTTTAAGTTTTTTAATACGGTATTAACTGGCAATATGGAAATCCCATATTTAATTGTAAACTTGCTAAAACGCAAAGTTTTATTGCCGGGATATAAATTTAAGCTCAATATTAAAATGAACAGTATTAATAAGCGAATTTTATACATTATTTAAATATAATTATGAACCTGATTTTAAAAAAGGTGAGATTTAAAACTCCGGCAATACTTGATTTTATTAAAATCAATGATTATGTTTCAAATTTACAATATAAAATAAAACGGAAAAAAAATGGATTATGAATTAGGCCCGGATGATTATGAAATGGGCGAAGCAAAAGAACCGGGAGCAAAAGATAACGTAAAAAAAGTCTTTGATTTTTTTAAAGGCAAAAACTTAACAATTATTTTAATTTTAATTAACGTAGCTCTATTTTTGTTGTCTAACGTTATAAATACAGTTGATCCGCGTCTGGATGAAGTAGTTCAGGAATTGAACTCATACAACGTCGTTGCTGTTAGAAAAGGAAAAGAAGTTGTTTTACGTTTTAACCGTGAAGCAGTATTTAATTATGCTTTTGCATCAAGCTTTCCCCCTGTTATCCGGTATGAAAACGCCTATTACAGGTTATTATCCGCAACGTACCAGCACGGGGGGTTTTTTCATATACTTATTAATATGTTCAGTTTATTTTTAATAGGGCGGTTTTTTGAAAATATTTACGGTAAAACGCGTTTTTTCGTTATTTATACAATTTCAGGATTAACCAGCACTTTACTAAGTTTTTTATCCCGTTCTTCTTTTACTTTTATAACCAGTGTAGGCGCATCCGGGTGTTTATTCGGTTTGATTGGTGCATTGTTAACTTTTACTTTAATGAACAAGCACAGGCTTGACCCTAATTTCAGAAAAAACCTGCTTAATAATTTAATTTTTATTGTCGCAATAAATTTATTTATCGGTGTATCCGTACAGGGTATTGATAATTTTGGCCATGTAGGGGGACTCGTGGGGGGGTTAGCCGCTGCATTATTAATTCAGCCAATTATTTTTACTAAAGCGAAAAAAGAAACACCGGGCATGAAAGCTGTTTTCGCTTTTTTCCTTTTTATAACTGCGGGGGCTATAGCAACGAATTTTGTATATTATTTTTCAGGAATGGCTTTCAAAGACGTAAAATCGGTATTCCGTACTAAAGCAAACCGTTATGGCGGTGAACGCAAGATGCCGCAGCGTAAAAAAGGCGTTAATATAAATTTTGTTGAAAATATCAAAAACTAAAATCATCTAGCTTGTTGACGGCAGATACATAGGTCAGCCGCAACGTTTCCTTGAAAAGCCCTTTTAATGGTTTATTTTCTTTTTTCCCGCGTTGTTTAGCAAAAAATTAAACAAAACCTGATTTCCCCGTGTTTTTTACCGCAAATAGCTTTCTTCTCATTTATATCTCGTGTCAATCTTATGTATGTGCGTGAAATTCAAAAAGCCTTGACTTTAATGCGTAATTCAAAATAATGCGTTTTATACTTACGAAGCGAAGAAAATATGAAACCGCAGAGGACAAGGACATTATTTTACTTGCAAAAATGTGTTAATCTTATTAATTTAGAATTTATTAATAATTAATTTACTATTGATGAGGTTAAAATTGCTTTGGGAGTATTTTAATAAAGGCGGGCCTATAATGTATCCTATTTTGGCCTGTTCTGTGTTTGCTTTAATGATTATAATCGAAAGATTTATGTACATCGCAAAAGTTAACAAAGAAAGCATGGATATATTTAATAAAACGTCCGCGCATTTGCAAAAAAGCAAAATTAAAGAAGCTATAAAGGTTTGTGAAAAAAGCCAAAATTCAATACCCGGAAATATAATTAAGCAGGGTATTTCGAATATTAACCAGCCGCGAGAAAAAATTCGCGAAGCAATTGATAATGCAGGGAGCAGGGAATTGCCCAGAATTGAAAGGTTTCTTCCTACTTTGGGTACAATAATTGCAATTGCCCCCATGCTAGGTTTATTAGGAACAGTTATGGGTATGATAATCAGCTCAAATGCACTTGCGCCATCAGCAACGGCAAACTCTCCGGAATTGCTTAAAGGTATTGCTAACGCTTTATTAACAACGGCATTCGGTTTAATCGTTGCCATTCCCGCTTTGATTGGTTATAATTATCTAATTCATAAATCTCAAAATACTATTAGGGAAATTTCCGAAAAATCCGACAAGCTCGTGGATATATTATCGGAAACGGAAAAATACGAATAAAGTGTAAAAATTTAGTTACGTTGTAATATAGATATTGAGTTTTTTTAAATTATAGGATATAATTTTGCATAATAGAAGAATGATACAGGCATTTAAAAGATACCAGTAAATGGATGATATTTATCAATACATAACAATTGTATTTTTATTGATTTTAAGCGGTATGTTTTCCAGTTCGGAAACAGCGTTTTTTTCCCTTTCTAAAGAACAAAAAGATGAATACATTTCAGGTAAAAGGAAAAAACCATACGCCTCAAAATTGTTATTTCATCCGAATTATCTTTTGGTTACGCTTTTATTTGGAAATATGCTCGTTAACATTTTTCTTTCCAACCTTACAGAAGGAATAGTTAGTACGCACCCTTTACTAAACAATTTTAGTATTGAAGCAAAGATGTTTATATCAATAGCCGTTGCAACGGTAGTCATACTTGTTTTTGGAGAAGCTCTTCCTAAAGTTATTGCGATTAATAAACCTGCAAAAATAATAGGTATATTCTCTGTAGTGATTTATTTTATTTCCGTTATTATTCACCCCGTAAAAAAATTTTTGTTTTATTCAACCAGACTCTCAAGAAAAATTTTTTCGCCAAAAAAAGATGAAAATACAATTACCGATGAAGAACTGTCCACAATAGTTAATGTAAGTTATAAAGAAGGCGCTATTGACCGTGAAGAAGTAATGTTAATTCAGAACGTTTTGAAATTTGCCAAAAAGGAAGTGAGTAGTATTATGACTCCGAGGACAAAAATGTTCTGCGTTGATATTCACTTATCTTTTGATAAATTTATATACGAATCAAAAAAAGCAGGCTATTCAAAAATACCTGTGTATGAAGACAATAAAGACAATATTAAAGGAATAATATATTTACGCGACTTGCTTTCCTATATACGGGGACAAGAAGACAAGCCAAAAAATTTAAGTGATTTTATTAAAGAAGTTTTATACGTTCCCGAGGGAAAACCATTACACGAATTGCTTAAAGATTTCAAAGAACAAAGATTAAAAGCCGCAGTTGTAATTGACGAGTACGGTGGAACTGCGGGATTCGTTACTTTAGACGACGTTATTCACAGAATAACAGGGCGGTTTTACGAAGAAGATAATGAGCATGAAGGAAGAAACGTGCAAAAAACGCGGCGCGGGGAATATGTTTGCACAGGAGATGCCACCTTAGAGGAGTTTCTTAAAATTACGGGTATAGAACTCTTTGACCTGGAACAGGAAACACTAGCAGGGTATTTAATTTCCCGTATGGATAAAATACCGAAAAGCGGTGAAAAATATATCGAAGGAAAATTCGTTTTTAATATCAATAAAATGGATAACCAAAAAATTGAACAAATAATAGTAAAGCAACGCCATAGGCAAAAAAAAATGAAAAAAAACAAAAAAGTAGGTAGTTAATGATTGTATACTTATTGTTAATCATATTTTTTATCATAAGCGCAGGGTTTTTCTCCGGAATTGAAACAGGGCTCGTTGCAACGAATAAAATAAAAATTAAAATAATGGAAGAACGTGGAATAAAAAAAGCCCGGATCATTAATAAAATTTTAGAAAAGCCAGATGGATTTTTATCAACTACCCTCATAGGAACGAATATCAGCGTTGTTGCAGTATCAATTTTATTTTCAACACTTTTACATTATCAACTTAACTTTTCATTTTCAAACGCGGTGTTAATCTCTACTGCCGCCCTGACTCCGACCTTACTTATTTTCGGGGAGGTTATACCTAAATCTGCATTTCTTTCAAACTCAACATCATTTGTTATTAAACTTACGTATTTATTCAAATTCTTTTATATTCTATTTTTACCAATAACGTATTTATTAATGGGATTATCCAGGGCGATTATGTTCATATTTCGAATTCCCAGAAATACAGAAAGTTTTTACTTAAATAAAAACACTATTCAGCAAATTTTTCAGTGGGGTGCAAAAGAAGGCGTTTTGGAAAATGAAGAAAAAGAGTTTGTTTCTTCAATCCTCGCTACACATCGAATTACGGCGCGAGAGATAATGATTCCCCTTGTAAATGTTATTTCAATTGAAATAAACAGTCCTGTTAGCGAACTTGTAGAATTAATGGAAAAACAAAGTTTTACACGTGTACCTGTTTATGACAAACGCGTTGATAATATAGTCGGTTATGTAACGAGCAAAGACTTAATTTACTCTGACCAAAATGACACCATAGGCGAACTTATGAGGGAATGCGTTTACATACCCGAGACCAAACCCGTTGATTATTTGCTCGTTGAAATACAAAAACTACGCGTTCCTATTGTTTTCGTTGTTGATGAATACGGGGGCTGCTCGGGAATAATTACTAACGAAGATATTGCAGAGGTAATCGTAGGCGAAATACTGGATGAGCACGAAATCGACACCGGTATATCTGAAAATTCTGATGGAAGCTTGAGTGTGTCCGGCGTAATGGATGTTGATGATTTAAATTCAAAGTATAACCTCGGAATTATAAAAAAAGGGTTTGAAACTTTAGCCGGTTATTTATCTTACGTACTAGGAAGGATACCCGATGCCGGAGAAAAATATGAAACGCAAAAATTCCGTTATACAATAATTGAGGCAAGCGATAAAAGCATTAATAAAGTATTAATAGAAAAAGTTAATGGTAAGTTTGAGTAATACTAAAATTTGCTAGAATAAAGAGGGCGGCGGAAGAGAATCACTGCTGTATCTCCCTCTTTGAATAAAGAGAGAGGATTAGTAAAAGTTTGGGCAGGGCTTTTTTCTTCTCTTCTCTTCAAGTCCCCCTTTACTTGAAGGGGGATTCAGGGGGATTTTCTTAAATGCGGGTAGGGAAACCAGTTCTGCATGCATATTCCGGTTGAACCTAGTCCGCTTTTTTGCTAAAAAACGGTGGAGATTTTCTTTATTTCAATTTATGCGTTTATATGCTCTTTAATAACTTTTTTAAGCGTATCATTTAAAACATCCGAATTAACGGGTTTAATAAGAAACTCTAATGCCCCGTCTTCAATACACATATTAACGGTCATTGAATCGGAAATTGCAGACAAAACTATTATAGGGATTTTATCGTGAACTTTTTTTATAACTTCAAAACCACTGATTGAAGGCATCATTAAATCGAGAACTAAAATATCGTACTTGTTTTTATCGAGCAAATCCAAAGTTATCTCGCCGTTTTCCGCAATAGCTACATCATATCCTAAAAGCTCCATTTTTAATTTGTGAAGGTTAGCTATATCAGGGTCATCTTCTGCTAATAGAATTGAGTATCCTAGTTTTTCAATTTTTAAATCCTGCTTTTTTCTATGCTCGCTTTCCGTTTCTTTTCTAACAATGTCTCTAAAAGTCGGTACACCGTGTTTATCCCAAGCATCCTCGATATTCTTTTTTAAATGTTTAGTATAATCTTTTATATCAAGTTCTTGAGAATAAAATTCAGAATTGCTTTCCGCTTTCATATATTCGGTGTGCCTGTCCACTAAAAAACCGTATTTACCTTTATTGCTTCTTATTAAGGCAATTTTAATGAAAGGGTATTTTTCGCTTCCTAACTGTAAAGTATATCGAACCTTTCCCTGTTCGGGCTCCTCTTTTTTAAAGGTATCAAACAACGCTTTCTCATTTGTTTTGCTTTTCACGGTTTCAATTAAACGGGAATTAAAACAAATATCAGGCACGCCGTTAGGAAAAGCTTGTTCTAAATAAATATCTATACAATCTTTTAAGGTTTTAAAATTAATATTTTCAGGTTTCATAATTCTCGATTTAAAGTTTAACTAAAATAATTATTAAATGTCAAGAACGTTTTATAATAAAAAATATTTACATAACAATTTTGAAAAGTATACTTAAATAACTAAAAACAATTAGATTTTTATACATTTTTAAACAATTTTAGGAATATATTGTATAAATTTCACTCTATAGGATTTATATGTTCGAATTTTTTTAAGTTAACTGCCGTTGATTCGCCAATAGGCTTATGGTTTTGCTCTTTAATTTGTTTATCCGATAAAATAAATTCTTTTGTTTGCTTTGAATAAACTTTTCCGTTTTTTTTAACAGCGTTGCCTGCAAAACCGTAGACTTCATCTACAATGTATAAAGGTCTGTCCCGCACTTCATCGTAAATTCTGCCTATATAATCACCAAAGATACCCATAAAAAATAACTGAACCCCTGATAAAAGCATAATTGCTATCATTATTGATGCCCATTGTTCAATGGCCTGACTATAAATAAGGCGTTTAATAATAATATAACCGGCAAAAACAAAAGCTAAAAACGAGACTAAAAAGCCGAGTAAAATACAAATTTTAATGGGAAAAAAAGAAAATGACGTTATTCCGTCAAAAGCAAAACGTATCATTTTTTTAAAAGGGTATTTTGTTTCCCCGTAATAGCGGGGATCGCGAACGTATTCAACTCCGGTTTGCTTAAATCCGCTCCACGATGTTAAACCGCGGATAAACCTGTGTTTTTCTCGAATAGAAACGAGAGAATTGGCTACTTTTCTATCAATTAAACGGAAATCCCCTGTATCTAATGGGATGTGAATTTTTGTAACTTTTCTAAGAAATCTGTAAAACAAAGCCGCAGTTGCGCGTTTAAACCATGATTCACCTTTTCTCTTTTTGCGAACAGCGTAAACAACGTTATACCCCTCTTTATACTTATCAATAAATTGTTCGATTACTTCAGGCGGGTCCTGCAAATCTCCGTCTATCATTATTACGGCATCCCCTTTTGCATGGTCCACCCCGGAAGTAACTGCTATTTGATGTCCGAAATTTCGTGAAAGTTTTATGGCTTTTACACGCGAATCATTTTCACTAATTTCTATCATTCTTTCCAATGATTTATCCGTTGAGCCGTCGTCAACGAAAATTAATTCAAAATCTTTTTTAATTTTTTCAAATGTTTTTTTAACGCGGTCATACATAAGCGGGATATTTTCCTGCTCGTTCATTGCAGGGACAACCACAGAGTAAAATTCACCCATTAAATACCTCTTTATTTTAATTGCTATGTACGTTTGCCGAATATTGCAGAACCAATTCTTAAATGAGTCGCTCCCTCTTGAATAGCAATTTCATAATCTGCACTCATACCCATAGAAAGCTTTGACATATATTCATCACCGAATTTATCGGCAAGTTTACGCCTCAAACCGTAAAGATTATGAAAACATTCACGCGTTTCAGCAGCGCCGCCATATAAAGGACCTATTGTCATCAAACCAACGAGTTTAATATTAGAACATTCGTTTATTATATAAGAACAAATTTCTTCCGTATCTTGCGGTTCGCAACCATACTTGGAATCCTCACCCGTTGTATTAACTTGAACGAAAATTTCTGGATTTTTCCCGTATTGACCGGCAAATTTATTTATTTCTCTGGCAATTTTCTTACGCCCAACCGAATGAATAACGTCAAAATAACGCGCTGCTTTACTCGCTTTATTGCTTTGTAAATGCCCTACTAAATGCCAAGTTATACGTTCATCATTAATTTCATCAATCTTTTCAGTGCCTTCCTGAACACGGTTTTCACCGAAATCAAAATGTTCCGCTTCCACTGCTTCTAAAACGTATTCAGCCGGATAAGTTTTTGAAATGGCAACGAGTTTGATTTCCCTGTTAATATTGTTTTCTTTTTTAATACGTTCTATATTTTGTAATATTTTTTCTACGTTTTCTTTTATTGACATGATTTAAAATTAATACCAAATATTGAAGCGGTCAATAACGAACATTAACTTGCGGAAAAACCTTGTATTAATATTTTAACAGGGAATCTTGTAATAAATAGAGCTTTTTTACTTGAACTTTATATTAGAAATTAATTATTTTCGCTTTTGACAGTTAATTACGCCTTCGTTATATTTATCACACATTAATTAACGTTTTTTTAAGGATGGTAAATATGCGTAGTGACCAGATGAAGAAAGGTTTAAACAGGGCTCCTCACCGGTCCCTTTTCAAAGCCGCAGGGCTTTCGGATGAAGAATTGAAAAAACCGCTTATCGGTGTTGTTAATTCATTTAACGAAATAATACCGGGACATGTGCATTTGCGGACAATCACGGATGCTGTTAAATACGGTGTACTTGCTAACGGGGGAACGCCTCTTGAGTTCCCGACAATAGGTGTTTGTGACGGTATTGCAATGAATCATAAGGGAATGAAATATTCTTTAGGTTCTCGCGAACACATTGCCGATTCAATAGAAATCATGGCAACGGCACATCCGTTCGACGGTCTTGTAATGGTAACGAATTGCGATAAAATTATACCGGGTATGTTGATTGCCGCAGCTAAAATAAATATACCCTCTATTTTAATTTCAGGCGGACCTATGCTTGCAGGCGAATACGATAAGCAGAATGTAGGGCTCGAAAAAGTCTTTGAAGCCATAGGCAAGGTTACAGCCGGGAAAATGAGCGAAGATGAACTTTTGCAATTTGAATGTGCGGCTTGTCCGGGAGTGGGCTCATGTTCAGGCTTGTTTACTGCCAACTCAATGAACAGTATTTCAGAAGCGTTAGGAATGGCGCTACCGGGTAACGGCACAATACCGGCAATACATGCCGATAGAGTACGGCTTGCAAAATTGGCAGGTAAAGCAATTATGAATTTGGTTGAAAAAGATATAAAACCAAGGGATATTATGACTAAACAGGCATTTGAGAACGCAATTACTACAGACATGGCAATCGGCGGCTCATCGAACACAGCTTTGCATCTGCCCGCTATTGCATATTATGCCGGGGTTGATTTTAATTTAAAGGATTTAGACCCGTATTGTGAAAAAACTCCGCACCTTTGTAATCTCGCGCCTGCTGGAAATCATTATATGCAGGATTTAAATAGAGCAGGAGGTATTCCTGCGGTTTTAGCAGAATTAAATAGAGGTAAATTGTTAAATACAGATTGCATTACCGTAACCGGCCAAACAATAAGTGAAAACGTTAAGAACGCAAAAATTATTGATTCAGATGTAATAAGACCCCTTGAAAATCCCCGCCATGCAAAAGGCGGTTTAACCGTTTTAACGGGAAATATTGCTCCCGATGGTTGCGTTGTTAAATCAGCAGCAGTAGATGAGCAAATGATGGAACATGAGGGTCCGGCAAAGGTTTTCAACTCAGAAGAGGAAGCCATGGAAGCAATTTTAGGCAAAAAAATTGTAAAAGGCGATGTCGTTGTAATTAAATACGAAGGCCCGAAAGGCGGGCCTGGTATGCGTGAAATGTTGTCTCCCACATCGAGTATTGCGGGCATGGGGCTTGACCGTGACGTTGCATTGTTGACGGACGGAAGATTTTCAGGGGCCACAAAAGGCGCGTCAATCGGGCATATCTCACCAGAGGCAGCAGCAGGCGGACCTTTTGCTATTATTGAAAACGGCGATATAATACAAATTAACATAAATGAGAAAACACTTAATGTGCAATTATCCAATGAAGAGATAAAAAAACGCCTTGAAAAAGTAAAACATCCCGAACCAAAAATTAAAACAGGATATATGGCGCGTTATGCAAAACTAGTTTCCAGCGCAGATAAAGGCGCAGTATTTGAAACGTAAATAATTTTTTAAGTTAAAATAAAAAAGCCATACTTTTTTAGAATGGCTTTTTTATGTAAATACATTTTAAAAATTATTTTCCACCGGCTTGAGGAAATATTTTTTTCATATATTCGTTTAAAAACGGAAAATTTTTCTGGATCTCCATCATTTTTTGAGCGTTTTCTTTTCCCATAATTGTTTCAAGCATTTCCATTGTTTTACCCATAACTTCCTGAATATTTGAAGGGTCTGTTATTTTTTTCATCATTTCTTCAAACTGCTCTTTAATTTTTGCCGCAGCTTCTTCAAGTTTCGCCTTGTTGCTATCAACGTACTTTTTAAGCTCTTCTTTCATTTTCTCTTGAGCGTCTTTTTGTTTTTCAACGATTTCGATAAATTTTTCAAAAATTTCTTTCATTAAAAATCTCCTTTTTGTTTACTAATTTTCTAAAAGAATGCGTTATTATTACGCGTTTAATTGCGAATGTCAACAACATTTTTTATAATTTACCTTCTTCATTTATTCAAGTTTATTCTTGATGTATGAAATTTTTAACCGACAGCATAATAATGACTATATTACTTGTTCAATACTTGATATTAGTAATTCTAATCTTATACTAAAATTTGTTAAAATATGGAATGCACCACCTTAGCATAGGCTGTTTGCTGTTTAAACAAAAAGGTACACCACACTTCTATATTCTGTTTTCACTTCAAATGCGGCCATTGTTAACCCCTCAAACTTAATCTTACCCTTTGATTTTTAAATTTATCTTGCTAAAACGAAAAAAAATAGCTTATTTTTTTTAACAGTGGCTTTGCCGATATAACAAATTTCTTTTTTATCTTTATGCTATTTGAGTTTTTAGAATTTCTTTAGAGTAAAAACTGAAAAATATATTTTTAAAGCATAAGTCTTGACTCAAATTAAAATATGATATAAAGTATAAATCACGGAAAACGAATTTTAAGGAGATAATAATGAAAGAAGGATTTTTTGGATTTTTAGGCGGAGCAATAATCGGCGCTACAGCAGCTTTTTTATTAGCGCCGGAAAAAGGTGAGAAAATCCGTAAAGAAATAAAAAAATTTGTTGATGAAGCAGTTGAAACGGTTAAAAAAAATGCTGATGTTTTTATTGAACAGGGTAAAAAACAATTTGAAAACGTAATAAATACAAATACTGAAAAAACAAAAAAGAGCTAATAAATGACACTGATTGAAATTTGCATAATAATAATAACGTTTTTTATCGTTCTTACTGCACTGATATTCGTTGTTCTCGGAATTCTAGGAATTAAATTTTTTAAAAAAATAAACAAATTAATTCACAAACCCGCAAAAGTTGTTTCGGATGTTTCTGATACTGTACACGATGTTTCTACCAGTCTTAAAAACGAAGCAAAGGGTATTGTTGACAACCTTCGAACAATAAAAGACTCTGTTGGTAATATTAGCTTGCATGTAAAAAATGAGATGAAAATTGGACGTTCAAGTTTAATTCATTTTTTAAAGGGAATTACTGTTTATCTTAAAAAACGCCAGGTACAAGCAGAGGAAGAAAATATAGAGAAATAGAGTGGATATTAAAAAATTTCTTGAACAAAACCTGAAGGATTACACGAAAACTGTAAATGCGCTAAAATTACTAAATTATAGTGTAGATGATTATGCGGAAATCAACCGTGAAAGCGGAAAACGATTAAATGAATATACAAGTAAAGTATTTTCTGTTTTGCAAAATTCAATAATTAAGTTTAGAAAATTGATTATTGATTTTGTTATTTCAGCACAACGGGAACGTCTTGAAAACTTTGGTAAACCTTTGGACAGACTTTTTAATTTTTTTAAAGAATTTGAAAGCGAAATCAATAAGCTTGATATAAGCAATTTTTATAAAGACTTTTTAAAACAAATTTATCACGATAAATGATTTATATATTTGTTGCTTAGCATTTTTAAACAATTTTATTACTCTTTAAATAAGCAGTATTAATATAAGTTTTAATATAAAAAGAGGTTAATATGGTTACAGCGGCTTTTGTAGTTGGTATTGTGGCGGTAACTTTTAGTACTATTATTCTTTTTAAGGTTTTCGTTTATGATAGAATAAAAGAAAACAATATTTTACTTATTGAATTTGAAAATTTTTTACAGGGTGAAAAAGAAGATTTTAGAGATACTAAGTTTTTCATGTTTGATGAAAACGTTAAAAATTTTAAAATTCTACCCCGCAGAAAAAAAGTTAAAATCGTGCGCAAAATTAACAATATGATTAAAAAAGGCGAAACTAGAATTAACCTTGAATTGTTCCCTGAAATAGAAAAGAAAATAAAAATTTAAACTACATTTTTTTTGAAATAAATACCTATTTTAAACCATAATATATTATATAGATATTAATAAAAATAATTAAAATATTTTTAGGGGATCACTTTTAGAATGCAAAATGCATTAAATTTACACTCAATAGAAAATCTTTTACTTGAAAACTCAAGCGATGCAATAGCTATTACGGATAAAAACGAAAATATCATTGAATGGAACAAAGCCGCCGTACTGCTAACCGGATACTCAAAAAATAACGTAGAGGGAAAATCCGTTATTTCCGTATTATACCATTTTTACAACCCGGAAAAATTAAAGCAAGAAATTATTGATGAACTCGTTGTTAATGGAAAATTCCAAAGAGAGCTAAAAACAAAGCGCATTGACGGTGAAATTATTGTGCTAAATACGCTTATTCTTCCTATAACGGATGAAACGGGCGAACCTGAAGGGTGTTTAATAATTTTTAAGGATAACTCATATAGAAAACGCTTACTCAAATCAAAAGAAGCTTTTTTACAGGTAAATAAGGCATTACTTGAAGAGAAAAATATTTTTGATTCGGGAAACATAGTTGTTTTCTTTCTGCGTAATAGTAAAGATTTTCCTATCGAATATATTTCTGAAAATGTAGAGTATGTTTTGGGTTTTAAACAAGAAGAATTAATGAATAATAATACTGAGTTTTTATCATTGATTCATAGTGATGATAAAAATGCTTATGTAAAAAAAATTAACAGTTCAGTATCACAGGAACAAACAAGTTTTGACCATACACAATACAGGGTAACGCATAAAAATAAATCTACAATCTGGTTATATGATCATTATCAGGCAAAAATTGATGGAAACGGAAATATAACGCATTTTACTGGTTACTTTTTTAATATTACAGACAAAATTAAAAATGAACAGGAAAAAGAATTTGTTCGTTCTTTAATTATAGACAATACCTTTGAGGCAGTTTTTATAACGCAATTAGACTCTAAAATAGTTGAATGGAACAAAGCCGCAGAAATAATGTTCGGCAAGAAACGGAGTGAAGTTTTAGGAAAATCACCTTACGATATTATCTATACAAAACAAGAAGACGCTTTAAAAGTAAGAAAAAAAATAATCAAACAAATAAATAAAAAGGGGTTTTGGGCAGGAACATTACCATATAATAAAAACGGCAAAGAAACTGGAATTAGACAAATACGTGTATTGCCGATTTACAACAATGAAAAAATTATAACACACCTTGTAAGTTTCAGCAAAGACGTTACACATGAAATCGAGGTTCAAACCCAACTTGAAAAAAACAAAGAAAAATGGGAATTAATTTTTAATAAAAGCAACGATATGCTCTTTGTTAACCGTTATGAAGGAAATTTTTTTGAAGTGAATAACGTTGCTTGCGAAAAACTGGGATATACTCGAGAGGAACTATACAACCTAAGACCAACAGATGTTATTAATATGGATAAATACGAATATGAAAAAATGATTGAAGAAATACCGTTAAAACAATTTTCCCTTAATGAAATTGAGTTTAAAACAAAAAACCGTGATGTTATTCCCGTTGAATGTAAATTCCATGCATTCGTTCTTGACGGGTATCTAACAATTCTAGCCGTAGCGCGAGATATTACTCTTCGAAAACAAATGGAAAAAGAACGTGAAAATTTTATTAAACAACTTGAGGATAAGAATAATAAACTTGAACGCCTTTCAAAAATGAAAGATGATTTTTTAGCCGTTGCCAGTCATGATTTAAGAACACCTTTCTCCGGAATATTAAATTTTACTGAACTTTTACTTGAAGAAGAAGAAATAAAACAAAATCCAGAACACAAATACTATCTTGAGATGATTCTTGAAAGCGCAGAAACGCAATTACAATACGTTAATTCACTATTGAACGCTATACTGCTTGAATCGGGAAAAATAAAGCTGGATCTGGTAATGGTATCGCCGGAAAAATTAATAACAACGTGCGTTCAAAACCTTAAAATACTTGCAAAGAAAAAACAAATATTACTCTATTGTGAATATTCTAAATCGGAATGCAACGAGAAAATACTTCTTGACCCGCCTAAAATTAAACAGGTTATTAATAACCTCGTTGCAAATGCTATAAAATTTACTCAGTTTCAGGGTATAGTTAGAGTAATTTGCGATTTAATTAAGAGTAATAGCGGTAAAAAATTTTTGGAGGTTCACGTTATTGATTCAGGAATTGGAATTCCACAAGATAAAATTCAAAAGCTTTTTAACCGTTTTGAACAAGCCCATGAATACGGTACTATGGGAGAAAAAGGCACCGGTTTAGGGCTTTCAATTTGTAAAAATTTGGTTGAGTTACATGGAGGGTCAATAAACGTAAAAAGCGTTCCTGATAAAGGCAGTGATTTTTACTTTACTTTACCCCTTAGCAATTAAACCTAGACATCAAAATCTATTTGCGTCAAATCGTTTTCAAGCTTTTTTTGGTCCTCGTATGAAACCAAGGCGAGTTCGTTATTTAAAATATCAACGTAATACTGCATACGGTTATTTAAGTCTTTTTGGATATCGTTAACGCCGGAGACTTTATCTTTATTCCCCGAATTGAAATATTTTTTGAATAAATCTATGTATTTGCCGCTTGACATTGCGTTTATAAGTATTTTTTTATAATATTTTATTGAGCGGTTGTCGTTATAACTAACGTTAATTGCCGCTGATTCTAAAATCTCTCTCATTATGCCGTCTTCAATATCCATTAAGCAGATTCTCCTGAAAAAAGATTAAATAATAATTATTTACTATTATATTAAACATATATATTTAATAAATCAACAGACGTTTTCATCTTTTTTTCGTTTTATCTTAAAAGAATTTTTACGCTGTGCTTTGAAAATATATAGCGCGTTCTAAATATGAAGTAACGAATGTGATATTTGAAGGAAATGTATATATATTTTCCTTATTTAATCGCATTTTTTATAAAATTAAAGTGAAATTACATTATAAATATTCGCTATTTTATTTCCCGGTGGTAAAACGATGAACAAATATAATCTTCCCGTTTTTAATAAAAAAGTGGACTAAGTTCAACCGGAATCATCGTCTTAGTTTGACCGGAATATCTATTCATTGGAAATTTCTATCTGTGAAAGATGGTATTTCAATTTCAATGTCTTTAATCGCGTAAACCTGACAACTTAACCGCCATCCCTGTAAAATTTGTTCATCTGTTAAATGTTTTTTTTCAATGTCAGTGGGTTTTCTTACTCTTTTTTCCTGCGAGGTAATAATTTTAACTTTGCACATTCCGCATCTGCCCTTGCCCCCGCATTGATTGTAAACCATGATACCGTTCATTGCAAGATTATTAAAAAGCGTTATTGACGAACTATATTCTATTTCCTTATTCAGATTTACTATTTTCATTTTAGCCATAAGTACATAATATTAAAAACAATTAACACGGGCAATTAATTACATAGTACAAGTTTAAAATTAACTAAATCTTTTAAAAATAACGCGTTTGTAATAAATTACTCGTTCTGAATTAAAGCTAATTTTAATATAATAGAAATAGATAAAAACTGTTTTAATATTTTATTTGCCTTATTTTTAGTTTATATTTAAAACAATTTTATTTACATTTACCCTTAGCATGATATAAATTTGAATTTTATTTCAAGGATAAAGTAAGATGTCTGCAATTTTTGAACTTATTTTTAATACTCTAGGCGGAAATATATTTCTCGTTATTATTAGTTTCGCTTTATTATACTACGGAGCTGAAATGCTCGTTCGCGGTAGCGTAACGCTAGCAACGAATCACGGTGTACATAAACTCATCGTAGGAATAACTATTGTTGCTTTTGGAACATCAATGCCGGAATTTATGGTAAGCTTATTTGCCAAGCTGAAAAATTCAACAGACATTTCCGTTGGTAATGTTATAGGTTCAAATATTGCAAATATCGCTTTAATTTTAGGCGTGGCAGCAATGATTAGGCCTTTACAAGTTCACCTCGATGTAATTAAAACGGAATTACCTTTATTATTCGCTTTCACCGTGATATTCAACTTACTTTGCCTTGACGGTAATATTTCGGTTTTAGACGGTATTATTTTACTTTTAATTTTCTCGGGATATATGTTTGTTAGAATCTTCCGCGGAAAGAAAAAAGGCAAAGTCGATACCGAAGAAGTTGAAAAAATAGATGCAGGCAACGGAAAACTAATCTTTTTAATTGTTATGGGGATAATTATCCTGATTGCGGGTTCTGATTTATTAATTCGCGGGGCAATATTTATCGCAGTTAAATTTAATGTTAATCAGGTAATAATTGGGCTTACAATGGTTGCATTGGGCACGTCTCTGCCCGAACTTTTTACTAGCATCGTTGCTTCAATAAAAAAGGAGGCAGACATATCAATAGGCAATGTTATCGGTTCAAACTTTTTTAATATATTTTTTGTATTAGGTTTCATTGCTTTGTTCGGTAGTATTGAAATAAGTAATAACGTAAAATATTTTCAAAATTGGATAAATTTAGCCCTTACTCTTATACTATTTCCCGTTATGTTATCGGGAAAAATTATAAACCGGTTTGAAGGTTTTCTTTTCTTTTCTTTCTATGTTCTTTTCGTTTTAAACCTTTACTTTAAATGGATTTTTATAAGCTAAAAATCATGCATAGCCATGGCTGTTAAACATGGAATTAGTAAAAATTTGTGTAAAAAACACGTGCAGGGACAGTTTCATAAGCAATGATTTATTAATAACGCGAAATTAATTTTTTTTTATTTCAATAAAACTAAACTTTTTGACTTTATTAAGAAACCACATTAGCAGGTGTGCCCCTGTGGTCTTTTCTTGGCTTTGTAAAATCAACTTTTAATATATTTTTTTTATTCAATTTTGTCTGATTTTTTTAAATTACACTTTGCGCATAAAAGGCGTACATTTTTTTCGTTAATACTACTACCCCCTTTTGAAAATGGAACTTCATGGTCAAAATGAAGTTTATCTTTACTTCCGCATATAGCGCATTTGCCCATATCCCTTTTCCATACGGCTTTTTTTACTGATGAAGGAATGTAGCGTGAGGAGAATTTTTCAAGGCGCTCCGTCTGCATTTCATTAAACGGTTCAAGAAAAAAATTAAAAACCATTCTATTACCATCGGATACGTATTCATAATCAACGAGTAAAAACAAACCCCTGTCTATCCAGACACCGTGATAAAGCTTTTCATAAATTTTCACGTATTCACTGTCCCTTTTGCCTTTTTTATATAAATAAGCGGCAAGAGCAAACTTTCCGTTTTCCGTTAGTTTGTTTTTTTTCGTATAGTAAGGTTGGTTAACATTTTTCGGATTAGCTCCTTTGGTCTGGGAGGGGATATTATGTCCTTGATATTTAACAAGGTAATTGTCTTGGATTCCGTCAATGTAAGTTGCATTTTTTTTACGCGACATTAAAATAACTGAATACCTGTCATTCAAACGGAAATTCATTCCTTTTTGAATTGACTTAACATTTTCAATGATACACATTTCTTTATACGTTATAACTTTTTCATTCATAATTATACTAATAATACTTTAAATTTTATGCAACCGACACTTTAAAGTGTCGGTTGAAAAGCAATTACAATATACAATACTTTGATTTTAAAATCACTTTAGTATAGTGTCTATTATAATCAAATAAAACGTTTAAATAATTTATTAAAATTTACATTTTTTTTAAGTCAGGCAAAAAAAAATGAAATTAACCACTAAAATTAAGATTTTATGCTTTTTTCGTTGCTTAAAATTAAATTTCACGTTAAAAATAAATTCTTGCCCGGAACAAATATATACGTTACCGAAAAATTACTTTTTATAATTTGAAGCCAAATGGAATCATTAAATATTTGTTGTATAATGAGGCAGTTATTAGACCCATAATAAATTTAATTTTTACGACTAAACTTGCGTAGCGAATTTCAAATGATATAGATTACAGAATTGCGGTATTATTTTTCTGTTAAACCGATTTGATTATCTTCGCTTTGTTCAGATTTAAATTTTTCTATTTCACCGGACAGAGTTTGAATATATATTTTATTTTGTTCAATAAAACTTTGTACTTGAATTGCGGATTTATTAATGTTTGCTTTTTCGTTATTAATATGCTGAATGTTGTAAGACAGTTCCTCGGAAATATTTCGCATATTTTTTATGGAATTAACAACAACGTTAGCATCTTCCTGCATATTTTTTGAACCGGTTTTGACTTCCCCTGTAATTTCAGATAAATTGTAAACAGATTGAAGTATTTGACTGCTGCCGGATGAAATTTCTTTTATAGCTGATGAAATTTCATCAAGAATGTTTGTAACCTGAATTACCTCATGGTTAAGTTTTTCAAATGCCATACCGCTTTCTTCGCTTGCTTCAAGGGATTGTTTTACTTTATCAATAGTGGTTTTTAGAGTTCCGGATATATTTTTTGCGTTAACTGTTGTATTTTCAGCTAGCTTTCTTATTTCTTCCGCAACCACAGCAAAGCCCTTGCCTGATTCTCCTGCATGGGCTGCTTCAATTGCTGCGTTCATAGCAAGGAGGTTCGTCTGGCTTGCAATGTTGTTTATTATTTCTATCATTTGTTGCATATCGCCGGCACCCTTGGAAATTTCGTTAATAAGCTCGCTTGTTAGATGTACTTTCTCTCCGCCTTGCTTGGTTATCTTATTTAACTCGGCTGTATATTTTTTTTTATCTTCGGTCATATTGGAAATGTTTTCAATAGTGCTAGTTATTTGTGTTATTGAGGCGGTAGACTGTTCTACCGAGGAAGACTGGTTGCTTATTAAATTGGCAAGGTTATTTATTTTATTCGTTATTTCTTCGATTGATTCGGTTGACCATGTAATGTTTGTATTAAAATCGTTAAAAAGATTATTCGTTTTTTCTATCTTATTTGTTATATAAGATAAAGCATCGAATGTTTTAACAGAATTTTCAGAAAGCTGTTCGGAAATATTTTTGCTTTTTTTCGTTGTTCCTTTAACGTTTTGTACGAGGCCGGAAAGTTTTCTTATAAACGCGTTAAAATTATCTATTAGCCCGGATATTTCATCCTTTGTCTTTCTTTGTTTTAAGTAGGATAATTCTCCACCGCCAGAGGATAATCTTTTTAATTCAACGGAAACGTGTTCAATTGGTTTTACAATTAACATAATGCTGATAAAAGTTACGGCAAAAGAAAAAATTGCAGCGATTATAATACCCACTATAATTAACATTTTTAGTTTGCCCATATTTTTAAAATATTCGTCTTCATATAACCCTGAACATATAACCCAATTCCAGGGCTTAAAATATTTCATAAAAACGACTTTTTTCCTTGCCTTTGGGTCAGTAGGATTTTTCCATAAATAATTATAACGGATAATGTCATTATCCCCAGCATTGTCAATCTGTCCGTTCATATTTGCAATTTTTTTCCCCACAAACTCACCTTTAAAATTTTTAGCTTTCCACACATTTACGCCACTTATAGAAGGGTGAAACACTTCGTAAGCTAGACCATTGTATTTATTCAAGGGATTCCCTGTTATTGCCCAAACATAACCAGAATTCCTGATTTTTATACTAGCCTTTGAAAAATTATGAATGAATCTTGCCCCATATTTGCCAACTAATTCGCGAAATTTATTTTGGGGAAGGTGTGTTAATTTAGAATTTATTTCCGTAATCAAATTATGAGAGTTTATCTCATAAACTTTCTTGTTTTCTTTATATTCTGCAATCACTTTGCCGTCTTGAGTTATTTTTCTATCCTCTAAATTATAAAGCTTATCTTTCGTTTCTATATCAAGATCGGTTAAAAACGTTTTCATTTTTTCAGCCGAATTAATTTTTACCCATACATATTTAACAGGACCGTGTAAAAGCGTTTTTATGTGATTAATTGCTTGAGATTTATCCATACGGTTTTGCTCAACTAAATTGTAATAATATTCTACCATAGAATATCCACCCTCAAGCGTGTCTTTTATCTGCCCTATGCCTGCGTTTTGCATACCAGAGCTTGCAATGTTGAAAGATAAAATACCCACTGCAATAAAGGGTATGATAGCGGAAAAAACAACCATTAAACTTATACGGGATTTAAGAGAACGGCAAAAGTTACAATTTTTCATATTGACCTACTTATCTGATTAAATAATTTTCATTTAATTATGATTAAAATATTAAATACCGTATAAGAAGTAAACCGATATAATATTAATGTTATAAAAAAATATTTTTTTTATTAAAGCAAAAATATTATACACAAAAGCCAATGTCAAGTATTTTATACATTTTTAATACATTTTAAGATTTGTGTTTATCTTCTGTACCGCTTCATTAAAAATTTGAAAATCTATCTATTAAAATTCATTCTCAATTTATTACCACAATATATATTTATCAATAGAGGCGGCATTGGCAAATATCGCCTTTGTAACTGATAATATTATTTAAATAAAATCAAATTAATTAATAATACCATTTCTTTTAAATTATATAATGTATCTTGAAAAAACAATAAAGATAAATGCCGGTAGGGAACGCAGACCCGTGTTTTTTATGCAAAATATTTTTACTAAGACTAAAAGCATAATAGTATAATCTATTTATTTTGAAATTCACGTTAGTAAAAAAGTAAAAATGTTTTACATAAAATTTAATGTTGCAAACCATTAACATATTTTTTAAATTCACAAAATAGTTCATTTGCGGCTTTTTCATCCCTGAAATATAATATCTTGAAACTCGTTGCATTGCGGGCATTTCCCGAGTAAATTTTATTTTCTATTTTTTGCGCCAAGGATTTTTCCTTTGCGATTCCCAAATAAACAACGCGTTTATTGCTTTCGCGAAAAAAATAAATTGCCGGACTAGTATTATCTTTTATAAAAGCATGAGAATTTAAGGCAAGCCAGCCGGAATTTTGTATAACCCTTTGGTCAGAATCGAATGCGTCATACCATTGCATTAAGATTTTACATCTCCTTTTTAATTAGCTTCACAACGTTTAGCTGAACACTCTGCTTTCCGTTATAATAATTAATTTCCGGCTCAAAAACGATATCAACTTTTACTCCGTTTTTATGCAAATCTTCTGCCAAATCTGCCATACCCCAACCCAGGCATTCAGCAATTGGGTTGCCGTGTATTTTAAACCGGGCATGTATAGGCGGTTTTCCGAATTTTTTAACGGGGCCTAAAAACGCGTTTTTAAGTAAAAAATATGGCTCGGGCGTTCCTTGCCCAAAAGGGCCTGTTTGCCATAATTTTGCTACATTGTCCATTGTAAGTTCGTCAGGAGTAGTTTCTGCAATAATGTTAATAACCGTTTCTGCCGGTTTTAGGTAGTCATCAGAACTTGATAGATTTTTAAGACGCTCAATTAAGTTTTCAAAATTTTCTTCCGTTGTCCTAAGTCCGCATGCAGACAAATGGCCTCCATAATTTAACAAATATTCCTCTGATTGTTTAACAAGGTTTAAAATATCCGTTTCGTCGGGTGCCCTCCCTGAACCGGATATATCACCGCTATCACCATCTGACGTAAAAACAAAAGCCGGCCTTTCATAATGATGCGCAAGCTTCTGGGCAAAAATTCCCGTAATGCCCGGCAAAACATTATCCGTTCTGTAAATTATAACGTTACCCCCTGGATTCGCGCCAATTTTAGAGATACAATCTTTGAATGCCATATCAGCCATTTTTTTTCGTTCATTGTTTAAATTGATTAGCTGCTTTACGTTTTCTTGAATTTTTTGTTTTTGTGAATCCAGTAAAAGCTCAAGTGCAATATTTGCCTTTCCCATTCTTCCTGCTGAATTAATGCACGGACCTAAATAATTGCCAATTCTTTTGGCAGTAACGGGTTCATTATAACGGAAAAAATTAAGACCCAAATTGAGCGCGTCGATTGCACCTTTGCCGTTTTGCTGTAATTTTTTTTCAGCTTGTTTAACCAATATTCGGTTTTCTCCGGTTAATGGCATGACATCGCAAACAGTAGAAATACCGGCAAGGTCAACGAAATCATAATAAAACCTGTTTATTGAGGGGAGTATAAACCTTTGCGCTTTGATTAAAGAATTTATTAAAAACTCAAGCTCGGTAAACGAAACCAAGCCCACCTTATTCAATATTTCATCAGGAACACTGCGGTTGTTTTCCGTTTTTAATTTAAAATATTCATCAATTGACAAAACGTTATTATGATATTCTTCAAAAAACCGTTTTTCCCCTTCATTCACTATAATATAATCATAACGGGAAAAATCAAAATCCTTTAATTTTCCACTAAGGCGTTTTTCAATATTCATAGAACGGATTATTGCGGCATGAACGATATCACCCTCTCTTACAAAACAGGCAAATGTTTTATTAACCTCGTCCCAGTATGAGAGAAGTATTCCTTCGCATAGTTTAAATGCTGTTGCACAACCTGACATATCATCAGCATAGGCAGGAAAATTTTTTTCACACTTTACGTTTAATATTGAATAAGCCGGGGGTAAATCCTCATCCGGCTCGTGGTGGTCAGTAATTATCACATCAATACCGTGTTCATTCAGTATTTTTACGTTTTCAATTTCTTTGATTCCAACGTCAACGGTTATAACCACTTTTGCCCCTGATGATATTATTTCCTGAATAGCTCTTTTTGAAATACCGTATCCCTCATCCTGAACGGGTAGGGCGAATTTAACCTCAAGCCCGAGTTTTATTAAAAAGTTAACAACAGTTGCAACAGACGTTACACCGTCAACGTCTTTGTCTCCGTATACAAAAATAAGATTTTTATTTTCAATGCAATTTCTAATTCTCGTTACGGCTTTTTTCATATCCGAAAAGGCATAAGGTGAAATGCGCAAATCAGGGTCCGGGTCAATATAATTTTGAATTTCTTCGGCAGAAGTTATTCCTAGTTGCAAAAGCATAAACCCGGCCAATATTCCCAAACCGTGATTTTTAGAAATTTTAGAGGCAAGTTCTCTATCGTGATTATAAACATTTATTGTAAAGCCCATAGCGTTTTTCCGTTAGTTTTTTTAATTAAAATAACTTGAGATAAGATTATTATCAACGGTTTTATTAAAAATTCAAAATTTATTAATAGCCATTAATTATGATTTTTCAAAATAGGGGCAGGTTTTCCACTTAGCAAAATATGCAACAGGACAATTATCAACGAGTTGTCCGGGCTCAAGGTCGGCAACAACGAAAATATTATGAAGTTCCAGCATTATGTCAGGATCGTCTTCCCTTAACCGGCAGTAATAATCCGTCTTCTCTTCAAGAACTCCTGCCCGTGTTTCAATTTTTTGTTTATGTGAATAACAATGCTTGCACATATTCAATCTCCGGATATATACTAAATATAAAAAAAGCTTTTTCTTTACCAAAGTCAACTCAATTTAACGGAGCATATATTAATACGTTGATTTATGCGAATATGCATAAGTGAATTTTTATGCTTAGAATTTATCCGGTAATACTCAATAAGAATTTTTAGCTTTTTTCAACTTGCGCATAAGCGGTTTGCCTCAAAACCGTTCACTCTTTTTAAGTTCACGGTTAATAATAAACACAGACATTAAATTTTTTTTTATTACCGTTACTATTGTTTCACGTGAAACCACCGTTATTAATTTTATATTTTCTTAAAATTTATAGATAATTTATATAAATCAAATTTTGCCCTATTTATGCTTAAATTCAATAGAAGCCCTACAAAACGTTTTTATTAGGGGGATAAAGAAATTATACTACACACCGGGTAAAAACGCGTCTTAACAAATTCTCGCGCCTGCATAGTATATTCGAAATTACTATAGATTGAGTTATAAATAAATTATTAATAAGCACCATAATACTAATATTTTGAATAAATCCTAAAAGTTTTTATTAATATTCATTGACTAAATTTCAGTATCGGGAATATAATTTTTTTATGGATAAAAGAAAAATTTTGGCTAAACTTTCAGGATTCGCAATCAGGGCAAATCAAAGCAATATCGAGGACGTTATGAAGGACGTTCAGGATTTGCTCGTTACTATACCGGAAAATTTTTATTATGAAATTTCCCATGATGTCGAAGAAATATTAAAACCGCTTAATGAAATGTATATTGAAAAAATGAAACAAGCCGGCAAAGTGGTTGCAATTTCTATTGAAGATTTACTAGGACCTTCAATGAATTAAAATACACTTTGTCTATTTAGAATTAAAAAAATATCATTTTGAATTGCAGGATAAAAATGGTTAAACGGATAACGCGTATGAAAAGTATAATTATTATTTTAACATTATTTGTGTCATTGTTGCACGCAAGGTTTATACCATGGAAAAGTCCGCGCTTTAAAGTTCCAAAGCACTTTCCCACGTTAAGGCAGATTTACAAGTGGTGCGATAATATTGTGAAAAAATATCCCGGATTTGTTACTCTTGAAAAATACGGTTACAGTTACAGGGGAAAAAAGAGAAATATGAAAAATCTCAGGGCATTAATTATCAGGGATAAAAAGTATAGTCAAAAACGCGTTGTCTTTTTTAACGGAGGAATTCATGCGCGTGAATTTATGAGTGTTTATGTTCCGATTTTATGGGTTAATCAAACGCTGGAAAAAATTAAAAACAACCATGCATTTTGGCGGCAATATATAAAAAACGTAAAAATAATTGTCATCCCCGTTATTAACCCCGATGGTTACGAAATGGCAAGAGCCGGCTGGAACTGGCGAAAAAATGCAAGACCGGTGAAATACCGTTCTCCATGGAAATGCCCTAACAGTTACGGCGTTGATTTAAACAGAAACTTCAGCGTATTTTTCTATCCCGTTAAATTCTCATGGCATTATACATGGGGAGGGGCAAAACCCTTTTCTGAGCCGGAAACAGCGTATTTAAGGGATTATTTAATAAAAAAAAATATAAGCGTTTCTCTTTCTCTTCACTCTTATGGCCGCTATCTTGCTTTTCCATGGTGGGGCAACAAAAAACGAAAAATTAAACGCTATACTGAACATAAACGCGTTGCTAAAAAAGCCGTTAGTATGATGAGAGGCTATACCTTTAGGCAGGGGTGTCCATATCCAATTAGAGGAAATTTCGGCGACTGGATTTATAAGCATAAGCGTTGTTTAACGTTTACAATCGAAATTGGGGATTCCTTCAATCCTTCATATAAAACGAGTATGCGCTGGTATAAAGAAATCCGCCGGGGGATAGACTTCATTCTATCAAGGGCGTGTAAGAAAAAAGCGTTGTTAAAAAAATTATTTATACCCGCAGCAGAATAATTTACTTTCGTATTTGGTTAAATACGTTTTCATATTCCTCAACAATGGCTTCCCATGTAAATTTATCGTGAACGAGGCGGAAACCATTTTCAGCCATTTGCTTTCTTAATCTATGATCGAGCGTTAATTGCAAAAGGCAATCGGATAAGGATTCAACGCTTTCCGGTTTAGCCAACAAACCCGTTTGCCCGTGAATAACGACTTCGGGGACACCCGCGGCATTTGCGCCGATACAGCACAAACCACAGGCCATTGCCTCTAGATAAACAATGCCGAAGGAATCATGTACAGAGGGTAGTACAAAAACATGGTGTTCGTTAAGTAACTTAGGTAATGTTTCATGTGAAACATAGCCGGCAAATTCAACATTTGATTGAATTCCCAGTTCGGCAGATAAGGATTTTAGCTCATCTTCCATGTAACCCGTTCCTGCTATTGTTAACGAAACGTCTTTATCCGTTTTATGCAAAAGCGTTTTAAATGCCCTTAATAAAACGTCTATCCTTTTGAATTTTACAAGGCGGGCAACGCAAATAAACTTTACACTGCTTTCCGTTTTTTTTATATCAAGCTTTTTAAACTTATCTACATCAACACCGTGATAAATCACCTGTATGTGCTTATTTTTAAACGTTTCTTCTGCTTTTTCCTTTAAATTGTTTGAAACTGCTATAATCGCACTTGCCTTATGTATAACGCGTTTGTTAAATGGTTTGGTTATTTTTTGAAATAAAGGAAACTCATCAGCGTGAAAACCGGGAACGTCAATGCCGTGGAGAGTTACTGCAATGGGCGTAAGTTTATCGTGAAAAAACGTTAATAATCCCGTGGGAACGGAAAAATGATAGTGAATAACATCATACTTTTTTCCCGATGCAAAATTAGAAATTTTAAACATTCCGCGCCAGATAAACGTTATTAGACCCGATACTCCGACTTCATGTTCACTTTTTCTGTTTGATTTAATCCGGTAAATATTAAGATTTTTTTGCGGTGTCTCAGTTACGGGAAAATTTTTGTATCCGGCAGTAAACACGTCAATTCTATGCCCTTTGTTTGCAAGTCGCATTACAATTTCCCTGCAACATGAGCCGCCGCCGCCGCCCACCGGCGGATATTCATAATTAACAACGAGTATTTTCATAATTCTGTCCGTTTTATATTGATTGTTATTTGGTTATTTCCTGGATTGCCTTTTTAATTTTATCACTTTTATAAACGTAATACCCGGATTTTTCCGTTATCCATATGGTATCGTTTTTGCAAAATAATTGAAAAGCAGAACGTTTTTTTTCAATACGGATAATTAAATCTGGATTTAACTTAAATTTTTCCTTAGTAACAAATTTGTCTCTTGTATTTGAAATAGCGTCTAATAATGCCGCGGCTTTGGTTATTTCTATCTTAGCATCCCCGCGGAATTTGCGGTCAAATAACCTAACTTCATCAACGTTTATTATATCAAAGGAAGGATGTCTGTCCATTTGAATTAGAGCCTTTAAAAAATCCGGGATATAAAAATTTTTCTTTTTTCCCTTGATAATCATGGTGAAATCCGAAACATTATCAAAACGAATTGTATAAAAAACCCCAAGGTAATTTATACGTAAAAAATACCTGTTGTCCTGAAATTTTTGTTTATCTAATTTTTTAGAATTTGCAGCGCCGCTTTTTTTCATATTTAACAGTTTTGCAATTTGTTTTATACCGTTATAATAAAAATACTCAGTTTTGTTCAAGCCGGTTTCCTGCATAATAACTAAATACGCCTGATTTATACCAAGTGCAGTAAATTTTATTGTTTCTTTATCACAGGATAACAATAGAATAAAAAAGATTAATAATATTGGTATTTTAAAAATATTCTTCATAAATCAAAAATATCATATTCTGTTATATGTTTCAACGCATATTATTTTTTATTAACGTGAATTTCAAAATACATAGATTATTGATTAATTTTATCCTATGTAAACAATATTAGCAGTTATAGAGGCGGCATTAATCGATTTTGCTTTAAATAAAACAAAGGGAACGTGAATATGCTTAAAATGCATTTCACCGGTATTTATTCGAATGCATTGGTGGTTCAAAAAATGCGCCTCTATTTTTAGAAATCATCCGGTTTTTCCTATCCTTTTATTCCATCTTTATGCCCGACTTAAATAAAGGGGGCGATTTTATAAAACCTTTAACAAAGCCAAACTTATTCATTTCCATTTTTATCTTTCTCTTTTCAGCTACGAAAAGAGAATAGCATACTTCATGTAAATTTAAAACATAAACAACTTTTTTTAATATACTAAAGTGATTTTAAAATCAAAGTATTGTATATTGTAATTGCTTT
>CAYUYT010000006.1:0-711 GCA_964449345.1 uncultured Spirochaetia bacterium
AGCCCCTATTTTAATATCTTCACGTATTTTTACATCGTTAATATTTAGTTGTTTTGCAATTATTAATGCAATTTCGCTAACGCGTTTTGAATGCCCTGTTGTGTATTTGTCCTTTTTATCTATTGCAGCGGTAAGCGCTTCAATTGTTCTGATAAAATTTTGCTTTAATTCAAAGTAAAGGCGTAAATTTTCTATGGTTATTGCTGCCTGTGCGCCTATGGCTCTTAGCAACTGGCTGTCTATTGATGTAAACTCCCTGTTATCCGTTTTATCACATACGGCAATAACGCCAACAACGCGCGTTTTTATTAATAACGGCACTATTAAATAGTTCTGGGGTGATAAAAACGGAAGAGGGTGAACAAAATCTTTATCTTCATTAATATTGTTTAAAATAATAGGAGTTAAATTTTGTACGCTTTTTGCAATAACATTATCATCCATAAACAAAGCGTATCCCGCAGAGTCGCCTGTTTCTGGGAGTTTATACACTAACTCAAGCATACCGGATTCCTGTTCAAAAGAAAAAATTAAACCGGTTTCAGCATTTGATTCGATTACTGCAATTTCGAGTGTTTTTTTATAAATATCTTTTAAATCGGCTGCATATAAAGTACCTTCACTAATTAGTGAAAGTAGTGATATTTGTTTGTAATGAGTAAGACCGTATTTAACGAGATCCACAATTTCATATTTGGATTTGATTGTATC
>CAYUYT010000006.1:721-38534 GCA_964449345.1 uncultured Spirochaetia bacterium
ATCGTTTAATAAAGCAAAAATGGAATCGGTTTTTTCTATTTTTATTTTATCTTTTTCAAATAGAGCGCAAAAATATCCGGAAAGATAATTATAAACTTTTATCGGTTTAAAATAGAGTTTATATATGCTGTTATGAATTGGGGTTATAAAGTTGTTTTCGTTTTCAGAGTGTTTGAAATTATTTAAACCTGCTATGATTTCTTGCTTTATTTTTGGGTAATTATTCACGTTTTTTTGTAAAAAATATTCAACAGTATCTGAAATTTGAAATTCAGAGTTAATTAGAAAAATAACTGTTTCGCAAAGGCGAAAACTGTGTGTCATAAAGTCATTGATTTCCTGTTCGGTTAGTAAGTTGTCAATCCGGTAGTCATCTTTCACAAATTTTAAATTTCAACCTCTTTAAATTTTAGAAAATACTTATTAATTGCAGCAACAATTTTTTCTGTCCCCTCATGGGATTCTATAATTTCAACATCATACCCAAGCACACTGTCGTATTTCATATCCCCTTGTTCTACCACAAGCATTGATTTAATATCATTCGTTATTTCATGATTTTTTAACTCTTTAAAAAAATCCATAAGAGGAATATCCGTTAGCATATCTGATAAAACAATCATATCGGGAATTACAGCAAAACATTTGCTAAGGCCTTCCTTGGCGCTCCTTGCAAGAAAAATATCATAATTACTTTGCGTAAGTAAAACGGATAATTGATAAGAAATAGTCTCGTTACTAATTGCAAGGAGTATTTTGGGCTTTTCAGTATCGAATAAATGATTAATTCTCTTTAAAAGCAATGCGTCTTCCGGCGGATCCTTAGTTATACGTTGCTGAAGGTAAGGTAATTCTTCGCCTGTCAAATAAGAATTTAATATTATAGGTATTGAAAAACGCTTTCGATTTATAACTTCAAATAAAGGCCTAACTTCAATGTTTTCATGATCAAGTATAATTAAATCGATAGGGTTTTGTTCAACTAATTCAATGGCTTTTTCTATTGTATTTGCAACAAAGGTTGTATATTTTGACAAACGCGTCATTAAGCTATTTAAATATGCCTCATCTGCATCAATAATTAATATATGCTTTGATAAATCTTCTTCGTGATTTTCATGGTTGTTTTTTGATTTTTTACTGTAAATGGGTAAGCTAAAATAGAAATTTGACCCTTGACCATATTCCGATTCAACCCAGATATTACCCTGATGCGATTCCATTATTTGTTTACAAATAGGAAGTCCTAATCCCGTTCCTTGCGGTTTGTCCGTTAAAGTATCACCTATTTGTTTGAATTTATCGAATACTTTGGGCAAATTATCTTTGGATATTCCTATGCCCGTATCTGCTATGGAAATAACAACGTAGCTGTGCGTTTCTTCAATTAGCGGAAAGCGCCCTTTTATTTCATCCGGCGAAATGCCCTTATGAATGAGTTGATTCAACGTAATGTTCTTAATTACTATATCTATCTTTCCGCCGGGTTCTGTGAACTTTGAAGCATTAGATATTAAATTCGTTATGACCTGCGTTACCCTGTCTCTATCTGCAACGACTAAAGGTATATTTGCGTTTTTCTTTAAGCTTATGTTTACGCCTGCCTGCTGAATTAACGAATATAAACTACGTATTTGCTGACGCATTAAATTAACTATATCAAGGGGGACAAACTCAAATTCTAATTTGCCTGCTTCTAATTTAGCGTGGTCTAATATATCGTTAATTAGACGCGTTAATCTGTCAGCTTCCGAATCAATTATTTTTAAAAACTCTTCCCTGTCTTTGGGAGAACTGTGAGGGTCGGCTAGTAAAATTTTAGCAAAAGCTTTTATAGAAGTTAACGGAGTTCTAAGCTCATGGCTTACGGTAGAAACAAAGTCCGTTTTCATTTTATCCAGCTTTTTTTCTTCCGTTATATCGCGCAAAATTGTAACGTAACGCATTTTACGGTTTTCACGGATAACAAGGGCGGAAGAAACCATGAAATATTTTTCTTCGGAAAATATTTCCGGCATATCCTGCTGCGTTATTGTTATTTCCTTTGTGAAAAGCCCCTCGTTTTCGCGAATATTTTCATAAAAGAATTCCGTTATTGAGGGGACTTTGAAAACCTCGGTAATTGCCGTGTTTAAATACGTTTTATGGCTTTTTAAATCAAAGGCACGTATAAAAGCGTCATTCACCATTTCAATTCTATGTTCGCCGTCCGTTACTACAAGGGGGTCGCCTATTGACTGAATTATTTTTTGCAATTCTTCTTTTTGCGAGAAAATTATCTCGTAACTGTTTCTAAGTTCAAGGGTCTGGTCGGCAACTTTTTGTTCAAGATCACCGTAAAGCAACGAGTTTTGAATACCTATCCCAATCTGCGTAGTAAGCGTTCTTATTAACCTGACAATGTCTTCATCTACAGTCTTGCCCTCATCGATTTCAATTTTAATTACTCCGACTTGCTCTTGATTTACAACCATTGGGCTTAAAATAACCCAGTTTTCGTTGCCCGTTTCCTGCTTCATCATTTCGGGAAACTGGTTTAGTACGATAGCATCATTTAGGGTAAAAGCAAGCTGCACGAGTTCATCGTCCTTTCCAAGCTCCAATGTGTCGTTAATATCAAGATTAATTCCGCTTGCAAGGTGAAAGTTGCTTGATTTGCTGTCAATAACGTAAATAAGTATTTTTGAAAAGTCTATTATTGATTTTAAAACTTGCTTTGCTGTGTCCATTACCTGATTTACGTTTAACGTTATTGCAATTTCAGAGTTCAATTTGTAAATTGTGGTTAATTCGTTAATTCTCGTTTTTAAGGTATCCGAATCCTTTTTAAACGTTTCCGCCATTTTATTTAAGTTTTTAGCAAGGGGTTTAAACTCAACGGGAAGACTTTCAAGAGTCAGTAAATGGTCTAGATTACCTTTACCCAAATAATCCGTCTCATCAATGATTTTTTTCATGGGTTTCAAAAGTAAAGAATTTAGAAAAAACAAATTCAATAAAACGATAAGTAGAGCGGAAACGGATAGGGTAATAACCTGCACTAAATGAGGCATTTTATCAGCAACGCTGAAATACACGGTGGCAAAAAAAGTGATTAAAATTACGTTGATGATTAAAAATTTTAGTTTTATGCTGCTTTTAATGTTTACTTTAGGCGCGTTCATTTCTTTATTTAGTATATTTTATTAAATTTAATTGTCAAGGCAGATTTCATTAAACCGCCTTTATTTAAATTATCGGTTTTTCACGTTGACTTTTCCGAAAAATACTTGCTCAAACAAAATAAAAACGGAAAAACCTTGTTTTGTTTATCAAAAATTGGAGATTGAAATGGAAAATGAAAAAAAATTTTATTATAAATCTTTTTTGCGGACAATGTATGCTCTATTCGGAATCTTTATGGCTTTAAACGGATTTTTCGTATTTAAAAATATGATAAAAATGCAAAGCAATCAAAAAATCATCGGCGGGCTAATGTTCGTTATCGGGATTATGGCCTTATTGCTTTTCTATTTTTACACTAAAGTACCATACGCAGCGTTAATGGGAAAATCAAAGCTAAAATACAAACCCCATCCGTTATACAACGAAAAAATTATCACAAAAGATTACGTTAAATCCGTAACTGAAACGCGGGAAAAGATTTATAGAATTGTATATACTGATAATTCGGGCAGCGAAAATGCCGTTGTAATTAATGCCTCTCTCGTTGACAACGACAAACAACTGGAATTAATAAGCATAATAAAATCCTTTTCCCCTGATTCGAAAGACAGCGAACATAATACAGAAAACGAATAAAAATAAAAAAGCCTGTAAAACTTACAGGCTTTTTTCATGGCAAAAGTCTTTTATTTAAAATACTGAATCAAGAATTTCTTTAATCTGGTCTTTTGACTGAATGCTTGACGTTGCTTTTACAACTTGCCCGTTTTTAAAATAAACCGTAAAAGGCAATCCCATGAAATTACTGCATTCGGGCAGGTTTCTAATGTATGAGGCATCTGGAGTATCAAAAGCCATATCGCGGAACACAACGTCCGTGTATTCCCCTTGCAAATACTCCATTGCCTGATAAACGGGCACGCACATAGGCCCCATTCTGCCGCAGCAAACCATAACGTTTTCGTTGTTATTGATTAAATTTTTTAATTCTTCTTCCGTTTTTATATGTTCAAGATTCGTTGATAATACCATTTATCCTCCGCTTAACTATTCAATTTTTAGTATATATAAATTATAATATATTTAATTTTTAAGGCAAGTGATTTTTTCTGGTTCTGCGGGAAAAAGCATGGCCTTTAATATATTACCTTGGTTTACCGGCAAAGCAGGGGTAACCGTTATTAGCTTCGTTATTTGTTAGAGCCTTTTCGTTACTTCCGTCAGCGTTCATGATATAAATTTCATTATAGCTGCCAAAATTTTTAACAAAAACGATTTTATTCCCGTCCGGTGAAAAAGACGGTGTTATATCATTTACGCTATTAAAAGTAAGTTGCTTTATCCCGCTTCCGTCTGTATTCATAGTATAAATTTCATGCCCAACCCCGCCTCTGTTACTTGAGAAAATAATTTTTTTCCCATCAGGCGAAAATGAGGCTTGCAAATCTTCATCTGTATTATTGGTTAGGCGTTTTACGTTAGTCCCGTCTTTATTTGCAATATAAATTTCCCAATTAAAATGATCTTTGTTACTTAGAAAAATTATTTTGCTTCCGTCCGGTGAAAAACGCGCTGCTCTTTCATAAAAAGAATCATAGTGCGTTATTTTTTTAACATCACTACCGTCTGTGTTCATCGTGTAAATATCTTTTTCTCCGGTATCTTCTATGCTGAAAATAATTTTTTTTTCGTCGGGAGAAAAACTAGGTTCAGTATACGTAGTATTGGCAACATTTTTTGTCAGCTGTTTGGGATTGCTTCCGTCGGAATTCATTATGTAAATATGATCAGTTGAAACGAAACGTCTTATGAAAAGAATTTTACTTCCGTCAGATGAAAAAGAACAATAATTATCAGCGTTCATGCCGAATGTCAATTGTTTTTTACCTGTACCGTCGGCGTTCATAACGTAAATTTTTAAATCCCCGCCATGTACGTTACTTGCAAAAACAATCTTGTTACCCGAACCGAAATCAGGAGAAATGCATTTGAAATTGAGCAGGCAGAAAACAACGGAAGAAAGTAGAACCACACGTATAGATATATACTTTAGTTTGGATACTATAAACATTTGAAACCTCCACCCTGTTTATAATTATATATCAAAACCTATTTAAATATCAATTAAAAAGTTTCTTTTTTCCCGAGTAATTTTTTTTCTTAAACGCAGGGAAAAACGTGTCTTTTCTGTACCATTTGCCGATTTCATGCAGGGTAAAGCCTTCGATTTTTTGTACCTGAACAACGTACGTTCCGTTTACTCCGCCTTTTAAGATAATGCGGTGCTGTTTTTTTCCGTCAGGCAGCTTAACAACGCGGTAAATCCACTTTCCGTCTTCTTCTGTTTTTATTATGCTGTTTTTTACAACGTAATATTTATACGCTTTGTTGGGGAAAAGCTTTAATATTATCCCCATTTTATGGCCCCGCCATTTTCCCGCTAAAGTTTCTTCGCTTATTTCATAAGCAATTTTTCGCCAGTGTTCGCTGTCCCTTAATTTTTTAAAATCGTCTTCTTCCGTGCTTTTACGGGCATAAATTTTATCCGCACTTGATGCTTTTTGAAGGTATTTTAAAGCGAGCTTCGTTTTACCTAGCCGGGAACTCGCCCGTGCCATTATGTAGTTGTATTCCGCTTTGAAGGGGAGGAGAACGTCAGCAAACGAAAGGTATTCATACGCTTTTTTATAGTTGGATTGTTCAAAAAAACGCTTGCCTTCTTTTGCAAGGTCAAACCCGACTTTCTCTTTATCTTGCTTGCGCATTTTATCTACGTAAGCGAAGAATTTTGTCGATGTCATTGTTTTAAAAAAAGCAAGGCGTTCTTCGTTTGACATTGCCGTAATTTTTTTCGTTGTTTTTCCTTTTCCGCAGGAAAAAGCCAAAATTGATACTAATAGAATGATAATTATAGGGTGTTTCTTCATAATTCCTTCCGCAATAATAATAAGGTGTTGTTTTCCTATAAATTATTAAACACTTAAAAACGCGTTTTGTCAATTAAAATTGTAAGAATTTTTTACAATTTGGTTGAGTGTCTGTTATTTCATATAATTTCATCGCGAATATATTAATTATACTGTAATTTACTTAATATATATTAAAGTGATTTTAAAATTAAAGTATTGTATATTGTAATTGCTTCTCAACCGACACTTTAAAGTGTCGGTTGGATGAAATTTAAAGTTTTATTAATGTATTAAAATTCAATAACTATAAATCAATAAATGGCAGATAAGAAATCAAAACGCGCATAATTTTATTATTTTTCTTGAATTTTTATAAAATGTAATGTAAAATTTAGATACCTGAGGCGAGGAGTTCGTCTGAAACCGAGGGAGAAAAAATGGATAGAATCGGCAGCATTGTAATTATTATTAAAGACCGCATTCATTGCGCACCCAAACTTAATAAACTCCTTTCAGATTTTTCAGATATTATTCTCGCAAGGGTAGGATTGCCGTTTAAGGAAAAAGGCGTTCACATTATAAACCTTATCATTAACGGCAGCACCGACCAGATAGGCGCATTAACGGGTAAAATCGGCGCTCTTGAAGGTGTAACCGTAAAATCAATTTTAGCTAAAGAATAGCGAAAAGGTGAGATATTATGAAAACTCTGGAAAAATCATTTATTCCTTATGAACTAATCGAAAATTTAAAAGAAAAAACAATTGACGATAAAAACGAAATCAGGCGGATTTTGGAAAAAGCAAAAGAGTTAAACGGCATTTCAGCAGAAGAATGCGCGCTTTTGTTGAACGTTAATGACCCGGATTTGCTTGAGGAAATTTTTCAGGCAACGCATTACGTTAAGGATACAATTTACGGCAAAAGAATCGTTTTCTTTGCTCCGCTGTACTTATCAAACTACTGTAATAATAATTGTACTTACTGCGCTTTTAGGACGGATAACGATATTATGCCGAGAAAGGCGTTGACTCAAAACGAAATAAGAAGGCAGGTCGAAATTTTAGAGGACCAGGGCCATAAACGTCTAATGATTTTAACGGGGGAACACCCTGAATTAAGCCCGATTGATTACGTTATGCAGTCATTAGATACCATTTATGACGTTAAAAAAGGCCAGGGTGAGATAAGGCGTGTTAACGTTGAAATTGCTCCCCTTGAAATCGAAGAGTTTAAACGCCTTAAATCTGCAGGTATAGGCACCTACGTTTGTTTTCAGGAAACGTATAACCCTCTAGTTTATAAAAAGTATCATCCGTCCGGGCCAAAAGCGGATTACATGCGCCGTTTAAACGTTATGGATAAAGCTATTCAGGGCGGCATTGATGATTTCGGTATAGGGGCTTTATACGGTCTTTACGATTACCGTTTTGAGGTTTTATCTTTATTGTTTCATGCAAATCATTTAGACCAAACCTACGGAATAGGCCCGCACACTATTTCCGTTCCGCGTTTAGAGCCTGCGCAAAATGCACCCACAGCAAACAAAGTACCGTATCCGGTTGACGATGTAACGTTTAAGAAAATCGTAGCGGTGTTGCGCCTAGCCGTTCCTTATACGGGTATTATTCTAACAACGCGGGAAAAACCCGATTTACGCGGGCAACTGCTCGATCTTGGAATTTCACAAATGTCCGCAGGGTCAAAGACAGCGCCTGACGGTTATTCAAAAGATGACGAACCCGGTCAGTTTTCATTAGGCGACCACCGTTCTCTCGATCAAGTTATATACGATGTTTTAGACCACGGCTACGTTCCTTCATTTTGTACCGGGTGTTACAGAAAGGGCAGGGTAGGTGCTGATTTTATGGATCTTGCTAAACCCGGGTTAATTAACCTGCACTGTTTGCCTAACGCGTTATTTACATTTATGGAATATTTGGAAGACTATGCTTCAAAGCAAACACGTGAAAAGGGAAAGCAAGTCGTTAATGATATGATAGATGCGATTAGCAGCGAAAAGGTAAGGGATAAATCCCGTTCGGTTTTAAATAAAATAGAGTTAGGGGAGCGCGATATTTATTTCTAAAAAAATAAGCGCTGATAATATAAAGCCCGCCTGTTCTTTTACGGACGGGCTTTATGTAAATACTAGAGTTTTATAATATATGCGTTCCTGAGTAAGATTTGCAATAATTATTTATTCAGGATGTTTTTTATCATTTAACGCGAATCGGTATTGTATAGATTTAAAACAGTTTAAGAAGAAATTCGTTTTGTCTTAGAATTAATCTCCGCCCACAATTGCGTTTAATACTTTTAAACGTTCTACTTCATCCGGAGCAATGAACTCGTTAACGGGCATATATTCGGTTTGATAGCCGTAACGTTTGTGGTAGTTTTTTACATAAGTGCCGCACTCCCGGCATTCATAAATTACAAAGGTTTCCGTTTTTAATACATAGTCATACCCCTCAACGTCATCAGGGTATCCTACTAACTTTTGTATTTTTTTGCAGTTGTTGCAAATTTTCATTCGTTTATCCCGTTATGAAATGGTGTATAAAAAATAATAAAGATTGCAGTTTTTACAAATAATTAAAATATTTGCGTTGCTATTGATAAAGTAAAACCCACAGCGCAAAGCCATGCAACGCCGCTTCTAGTTTGCTTACGCCTATACTTGCTCCCGTATCCGAAATGCTGATAATCGTTCCTTGAGTTACTTCATCCGTCGAAGGCATAAATATCGCCGGAATAACGCGTGTACTAAAAACGAAAAAATATGAAAAAATTAATCCCATTATAGTAAAACCCGTGCCGATATATCCGTTATGCCTATTAACAACGTGATACTAGGGCAAAGGGAACTTTTCTCGGTGCAGGTGAAAATGCAGCAAGGTGGTTTTTTAATTCATGCTCAGGTATTTCAAAAATAGCGTTATGTTTAGGCATGATAAACTCCGGTTGATTAATTATATTCAATAACATTTTAATACATTATTTAGAAAATACAATTTAAAAATAAATTTAGTATTTAATTAATTAAGATTTTTAATTTACTAATAATTTGTACCTCATTAATAAATACGTTATATTTGCATAATGTTTAAATTCACTCTTGAAAATAAGTCCGGTAACGCCCGCGCAGCAACTTTTTTAACTTCCCGGGGAGAAATAAAAACTCCGGTTTTTATGCCCGTAGGAACACACGGCGCTTTAAAAGCAATGACAACGGTACAGGCAAAAGACGAAGGCGCACAAATCATTCTATCTAACACGTATCATTTGTTTTTAAAACCCGGCTCTTCTTTGGTTAAAAAGGCCGGAGGTTTGCATAAATTTATGAATTGGGCAGGGCCTATTTTAACGGACAGCGGCGGGTTTCAGGTTTTTTCATTGCCTAAAAGAACAATTGAAGAACAGGGAATTTCCTTCAAAGATAAAAACGGCAAGAGTTTTTTATTAACTCCTGAACTCGTTATTACAACGCAACGTGAGCTCGGTTCTGATATAATTATGCCGTTAGACGAGTGTATGCCTTATCCCGTTGAAAAGGATTATGCAAAGAAAGCCGTTGACCGTACAATTCGCTGGGAGAAAAGGTGTTTAAAAGAACACGGAGATAATAAAAACGCGGCGCTTTTTGCAATTGTTCAGGGGAGCACTTTTCCTGATTTGCGTGAATATTGTTCAAAAGCTCTTGTTGATTTGGATTTTCCCGGATACGCTATCGGAGGCGTTTCCGTTGGCGAGGGGCATGATTTACTTAAAAAAACCGTTGATATGACTGAAAAGTTTCTGCCTGAAAATAAACCGCGTTATTTAATGGGTGTTGGCCTTCCCGAAGACATTTTAGAAAGCGTTGACAGGGGAATGGATATGTTTGATTGTATAATTCCAACGCGTTATGCCCGGGGCGGAACGCTTTTTACGAACAGGGGCAAAATCCGTATCAAACATAAAAACTACCGTAGGGATTTTTATCCCGTTGAACCGAATTGCAAATGTTATACGTGTAAGAATTTTTCGCGTGCATATCTTCATCATTTATTCACTTCAAATGAGATTACTGCTCATACTCTTGCAAGCATTCACAACGTATCGTGGTATCTTCAATTAATGGAAAAAGCAAGGCAGGCGATTTTAGATAACTGTTATTCAAAATTTAAGATTGATTTTTTAAAAGAATACGGTTTTTATAAATAATCTTGCTAATTCTTAGAACGTGTAAATAAATTTTATCTACGTTATGCTGATTTTTTCTTAATACAAAAATTTGCTAGAATATGGAATTTATCACAGAACACGCGAAACAGCCGAAAGATAAGAAATCCCCCGACTTTTTATCGCAAATAGCTTTCTTCTCTTCAAGCCCTGCTTTATCAAAGTGATTAAAATAGAATAAATTTTTATATTTTAACGCTAAGTAGTATAATTTTACAAATATTGCTTTTTAAAGACGGGTTTAGGGCTAAAACAAATTCCTATTTTATTTTAGCTCTCACCCGCGCATGAGCTAAAATAAAAATGAAATATTAAAATCCGCTAAGTTATTCAAATTATATAGCCTTTTTTCTTAATAGTTTGTTGAATATGAGAATTTATAATTGTATAATAATAACAGATAACGAATAAAACATATAAAGGAGAACATAAGTGGATTATCATGAACCTTATGAAGATTTAACACCGTTAGCCCGTAATATTAACAGGGCTATTAACAGTTTAAAAGAAGAATTAGAAGCGGTAAACTGGTATCATCAACGGGTAGTTGTTTCGGATGACGAAGAACTCGCTGCTATTATGGCCCATAACCGTGACGAGGAAATTGAACACGCTTGTATGGCTTTGGAATGGTTAAGGCGTAATATGCCTGGTTGGGATGAGAATTTACGAACGTATTTATTTACACAAAAACCCGTTACCGAAATTGAAGAAGGCCATGTGAACGGCAGTGATGCTGCCGATGGACTCGGCATAGGTAAATTATAAAATAAGAAAGGATTATATTATGGATATATTAAAAAGACAAATAGCCCCCATAACAGAGGAAGCATGGGAAGAGATTGATGAAATGGCAAGAAAGGTATTAAAAACGAATTTATCAGCTAGAAAATTCGTTGAAGTTAACGGTCCTTTAGGTTGGGATTTTGCAGCGGTTAATACCGGTCGCCTTGGTATTTACGGAGGCAAAAAGGAAAGCGAAGTTTGCTACGGAGTACATTCAATTCAGCCCTTAACCGAACTTAGAAAATCTTTTTCACTAAATATCTGGGAGCTTGATAACGCGCTACGCGGTGCAAAAGACGTTGATCTTGACAACGTTGTAGATGCGTCAAAGCAAATAGCAGATTTTGAAGAAAAAGCAATATATGGCGGTTTTCAAAAAGGCAGTATTAAAGGGCTATCCGATGAGCTTCAATATGACGTTGTTAAATTGAAGGATGATAAAAAACAAATTATTAATGCTATTTCAGGCGGAATAACAACGTTAATAAAGCAAAGCGTATCAGGGCCGTACATTTTAGCAGTATCTTCGCAAATATGGGAATTGATTTCTGAATTTACCCAGGGGTATCCGCTTAAAAAACACATTGAGGCACTATTAGGCGGCGAGATTATATTAAGTCCGTCCCTTGAAGGAGCGTTTTTAGTGTCAACCCGCGGCGGTGATTTGGAACTTACAATCGGAGCTGATTTTTCAATCGGCTATGAGAGTCATGACTCGGAAAACGTGAACCTTTTTATCACCGAATCTTTTACTTTCCGCGTTTTAGACCCAACGGTATTCGTTAAAATGGAAATCGTAAAGTAGAAAGTTAATAAACTGATTGTATAAAAAAAAGGCGGCAAGGTATATGCCGCCTTTTTCGTTGTATTTATGAAACTTTATTTTTTCGTTCCTTTTAATTTATCATCTTTTGGCGGCGTGAATTCTTTGTTTTCGGATTTTTTCTTTGAATCTGGATTTAAATTTTTAACTTCAATATTTGATTTGGTTTTATCAGCTTGTTTTTTAGTTTCCGATAATGCTTCGTTTGGAATCATTGCAATGCCCAAATCAACAACGATTTCAACCCGTCGGTTTTTGGCTCTGCCTTGTTCCGTTTCATTGCTTGCAACGGGTACTGAATCGCCTTTGCCCTCTGTTTTAATTTTATTCGTTTTTAATCCGAACCGCACTAGCAATTTTTTTACGTTTTCTGCCCTGCCTTTTGAGTATGCGTTCAAATCGGGATAGCGTTTTTTCGTGCTTGGGAGTTTCGGTGGTATATTATCAGTATGTCCGATAATTGTAATATCGTAGCTCGGAAAATACTTAATGTACTTGAATATTTTATGCAGCACTTTTCTCGTTGCCCCGTCAGGATATAATTCTGAAAAATCAAATGGCACAATAAAATTAACCTTTTTCTTGTTGACTTTAATTTCAACTTTACCCGTATCAATTTCGTTTTTGAAATATTTATTCACATTCGGTGTTTTTGCGCTAAAAGCTATTCCGGCTAAAATCGTAATAATAGCCGAAATCAAAACGGAAATGATTATTTTTTTCATTTTAAAATACTCCTTAAATGGTTCTCTGCCGAAAATCTAAATATGCACAATGTAAAAGTAAATAGATTTAGCAAATTTACTTTAAATATACAAATAATTTAATTAAATTATTTCATGGTGAATAAAAAATAATTTTTTGTTCTTGACATTGATTGTTTAAATCGTATAATGTAAGTATAAGATAATAATTGCCGTATATAAATATGGAGGAAAAATGGATAAACCGAATATACAATCTAACCCTACAACTGGTAGCAATAAGTCAAATAATAACGCTAAGGTAACAACGTCTAATCAGCAATCTAGTAGCACACCTAAAACAAGCGGAATTACGAGACCTAAGGGTGTTTCAGAAAATATTGAAATGGGGCGCGTTAATTTTAAACTTCCGGAAAGTATTGCTAAAGCGAAAAGTTTATATACAACGCAATATTGGTATGATACTTTCACTTATCTGAATAATTTTAATACGCAGGTGGGTGTTTCTTACCAAAAAATAGTTGAACAAATTAATTACCGCGGTGCATAATAAAATTGAAATTATGAAATATTAAAAAAAGCGGTGTCAAATGCACCGCTTTTTTAATTTATGTTTAATTTTAATCCCGTTCTGCTAACCAGTCTGAAATCTTTTTCCAGTATTCAACGCTAGTGGGAGCGTAAGCGAAACTAACATGCCCTCCTGGCATAACCCAGTAATCTTTATCTTTGCTGCCTACCAAATCCATTATTGCTGTTGAAGATTCTCTGGGAACGAGATTGTCTTCTTCGGCAGCAATGTTTAAATAAGGCATATCAATGTTTTTAAGGTCGACTTTTCTGTCGTTTATTTCCATTTTGTTTTTAATAAGGTTGTTTGTCTGAAAGATGTCTTGCAAATATTTAAGCATAACTAATCCGGGAACATCAACGTTATCGTTCACCCATTTTTCTGCCAATGCATAAGCGCTAACGAACTGTTCGTTGCCAAGGTTGTCGTAAAAAGCAGAGTTCTTTCTCATTTCCCTAAAAGGATACATCATTATTATACTGTATCTTATAAGTTTTGCAGGCATATTCCCGAACAATTCAATAGTTTTTGAAATGTGAAATAGTTCTTCTGATGCCCACACGGCCAGTAATCCGCCATGCTCTGCGTCCATTGGTAAAGTTAAAGTAATGAGGTTTTTAATTTTTTCTTTGTGTAAAGGAACGTAAATAACCGCAAGGTTTCCGCCCATACACCAGCCGAACATATTGACTTTTTTAGACCCGGTTGTGTCTCTGATATATTCAACGCAGTTGTCAATGTATCCGTCGATATAATCATCCATGGTTAAATATTTATGCTCAGGACCGGGCTCTCCCCAGTCTATTAAATACACATCATAACCCTGTTTTTTGAAAAATTCTATTACGCTGAAATTAGGAATTAAATCTAAAATATACGGTTTGTTTATCATAGCATAAACGAATAATAACGGTGTTTTTTTCGTTATTTTGTCGTCAGTTTTATAACGCCTTAATACTATTCCGTTTTCTTCGTATACTTCTTCATAAGGCGTTAGGCCTACTTGCGGCAAATCTTCAGGATCTATTAATATTTCAAACCTGTATGACGGAAGAAAATCCATCCATGTTGTATGTTTTAACCGTGCCGGTATAGTTTTTAATTCGTGTAATAAAACGTTTGTTAATTTTTCCGTAAAAGTCGATGCCATGTTAAAAACTTCTTCGGGTTTTTCCGGTGTCTTCATATCATAAGCTCCTATAATTTATTATTCCTAATTCTTATTTCTACCTTATGGAAAAAAATTTTGCAACAAAAAAAATAATATTTCCTTAATTATTTTTTCACTTTTAATAAGATTTGTAAAAACGTAAAATATAAATCAGAAAATATTTGAAATTGTGAAGATAAAATGGGCTTTATGTTTTAATAAAAAAATAATTTGAAATATTTTTTGGGGCTACAAATTTTATATTAGATAAAACCTCTTTTATGCATATCAACATAACCTTATGCTTAAAGTAATTAAAATTCAAATTAATACAATTATGGTTTGATTCTTAGTAAAAATATTTTTCGTAAGTAACGTAACTCTGCGTTCTCTGCCGGCATTTATCTTTATTATTTTTTAAGATATATTCTATAGTTTAAAACGAAATGGTATAATTTTCAAAAAGGGATTTTAATCTTTGGTGTCTTGGGAGTGATAATTTCATTAGCATATTATCCCGTAAATCTTTATTTCGGTTGAAAAGCGCGTTCATTCAACAGTAACCTCAATTATTTCCGTTGACTCTACTTCAAAACGGAATTCGTTGTATATGGTTATTGTTGCCTTGCCGGGTTTTAATGTAGCGAAAACGAATTCCCCGCGTGCGTTATCTGCGCCCGTTATGTGCGGGTCTTTCATGCGTTCGGGCTGTAAATATTTAACGCGTTCTTCGGATATAGTTATAACGTCTTCATCGGAAATTTCATACCTTGAATTAAAACCGACCGAGCCATGAAGTTTATATGGATAAACAAGTTTATCACCGGTTTTTACTGTAATAGAAGCTTGAGATTTAATGTTAATTTCGTTTTCTTTTGGTTTCATTTTACGTTAACCGTAACTTTATGCGTTTTATGAACGTGTCCTTGCCATTCGTGTTTAATGATTATACTTGCTTTACCTTTTGATATTGCTTTAAATAGGAAAGTGCTTCTTGTTTTTTTATTTTCGTCTGTACATGGCCTTGCCAAATTAAAATGCGTTACGTGGTCATCAACTAAAGTAACAATTTTTTTATTGTCGATTATACACCCTGCATCAATTCCCATTTCATCGCGTAAAGCGTATTTGTAGATTAGTAAATCACCTAAATTAACTTCTACGTTTTTTTTATCGTTTATTTTTACTAGAGCTTCTGAACTTATAGCCATTTTTTTCTCCGTTTGTTTCAATTAACACCCTGATACCACTATTGTATATTATTTTTTTGAATTTTGCACGGATTATTTTTAAAAATTTGTTAAAATGTCATTAAAAGGATGTATTTAATTACATTTTTATTAAAAAATTATTGAAAAATATGTTAATATCGCTTCAAGCAGTAATTTCGGTGTTTTTATCCGGTTTATATAAAGTAGTCTTCCAGATGTAAAACCGTAAGAAAGCCGATATAAGATTTATTAAACAAAAAGCTATGAAAAATATTACGAATAAAATGCCTGATTTTTTTAAATATAGACTAAAAGCCGCATAAGCGCTAAATAGAGATATTAATAAATATACAAGCCATGAAAAAATATCTTTTTTACGCTGAAAAAAATTAGGCGAGTTTTCTTTTTTACTGTTTAACCAATAACTTTTTGCAATCCAGAAGATAAAAACGGATAAAAATAAATTAATAATACCCACTAAAAAGTATTTTAACGGATTATACGTTTCAAAAACGTACAATAGGAAACATATACCTGCAAGGAGAAAGAAAGTCCCCTCAATTTGTAGCTGAATTTTAGATAATGTTTTTCTAACTTTAATCATAACACTCCCTGATTTCCCTTATATTATTCTATAAAAAATCCAAATAAAACGCAAGTAAAAAAATATCGAATTCTTGTTTAACTTTTGCAGTAATGTTAAAATTAGACATGGGAAACAGTTTTTATGAAAGAGTTTATAATATTGTTAAACACGTTCCTAAAGGAAAGGTTACGACTTACGGCCATATTGCGTTTTTAGCCGGCAATCCCAATGCCGCCCGAGCCGTAGGTTATGCACTCAAAGCTATTCCTCTGGAATTGCATGAAGAGATTCCCTGGCAACGTGTTATAAGTTCAAAAGGTAAAATAAGTATCAGCTCCCGGCCTCATGCTGCAAATTTGCAATATGAATTATTAAAAAAAGAGGGAATAGTTTTTGATAGTTCAGGAAAAACGGATTTAGAAAAATTCGGCTGGCTTTTGAAATAAGCTTCGAGTTATGTTGATATTTGCGTTTTTATATAGTTATTCTTTATTTTTAATGATTTTTATATAAAACGCAAAAAAAATCCATGTCTTATATTTTATAGTACTTGATTTTTTTCGTTGTTTAAAAGTATAATACTTTTATGGAACGCTATAAATACGCTTTAATATTATTAATTGTTATACCTGTATTCTCTTATGCTTTTAGCCCCGTCCCGTCAAATATTTACGGTGTTTCCTTTAAAAATGCCCCGGTTAATATTCCTTCACTTGTAAAATTTAACGTTGTTTCAAGGAATGTTGATGTAGGCAAGGGGAGGTATGATTTTACTTTTGATAACGGGAAAAATGAAATTATAAATTTCCGTTCTAAATATAACCGTATTTATTATATTTCCCGCTATATTGGAATTTATGATAGAATAAATTATCACTTTAAGGTTAGGAATTTTATTAATTGTTTTAAAAAATTATACGGTCCCCCTGATAAAGACAATTCCGGTTTTGCCGCAAATATGCCGGAAATGTATAAAGAACGGATAATGCAATGGGAGAGCGGTAAAATAACAATGCGTTTGCGTACTTTATATTATATTGCACGGCCTATGGCTAAATACGTTCCCGGTATTGACGGAAAAGACATTATTGTTGAATATCTGCATAAGGATAATAGCAATTTTATTTACGGGATGGATTTCGGTTTAGACAATGGTAACCGTTGCCGCGGTGTTTGGTAAATAATTGAAAATATATTAACTTTGGAGTTTAAACATGAGAAAAATTATCCCCATTACAATTCTTTTAGTATTCGTTTTTTTTACAAATTTTTGTAAATCAAAAAAAGGCGGAGATAATAATACAGCGTCTTTTAGCAATGAACAAGTTGAATTAAAAATTGATGTTAAAAACGGAAATAATGAATTAACGTTAAAAGCCAAAAGCGATTTTATGTTGTTGATAGACCCCGGCGCAAATTTATCTATAAATGGAAAAATATATACAATAAAAGGGCCTGCTATAGAAGGTTATCCAAAGTATTTTAAAAATAGCGCTCCAGTTTTAATTAAACTTCCGGAGTCCGGCAAAGTAAAGGCGCAATTCGTATATTTTGTTTGCAGTAAGTCAGATGAAACGTGTATCCGTAATCAAGCTGATTTTAATATTAATACTGAAAACGGAATTGCAATCGAAAAAAATTAGGGTTTTATTAGAATGCAAAGCTCACTCCAAGTGTAGGTACTAAAAACAGGTTGAATTGAGATTCGTCATCATAAGACTGGGGATAGGAATAAAATTTTGATGCTAATATTTTTAGTTTTAAAGTTATACCTATTGTCGGTTTAATCCAATATGTAAAACCTGCGCCTAGTCCTGCTGAAACTGAAACAGTATTTATTTGTTCTTGTGAATTTGATTGAATGGGAAATAATAAGCCCAGATATAAATTTGCAAAAGGTATAAAATTATTACCGTCTTTTCTTTTGATAAATTCATATTGTCCAAAAACTAATAAAAAGATGCCGTTTGTCTGCATTTCACCTTTTGGCCCGTCAATTTTTATTAATGAATGCGCATAACTTAGATGTACTCCGGCTTTAATTTGTTTATCTTTATCTGTAACTGTTAAATACTCAGCGCCAAAAATTAAACCTAATTTGGTTTTTTCAGTATCATTAAGGTCATTTGCTAAAATGTTATATGATATTCCGCCAAAAGCAGTAACAAAGTTATTTTCCTGATAAGGATTTCCGCCGTATTTTTTCTTTCTAAGTTTTCTAAGTCTTTCCCTCTCGCGTCTTGCAGCTTCACGTTTTCGCATTTCCTGCTCGTATCCCGTTTTATCATATATTTTTTCTTTTTTATTTAGTTCCTGTTCTTTTTTCTTTAGGGCTTCTTCTTTTTTTCTAAGAGCTTCTTCTCTTTTTTTGAGGTTGTTAATCTCGCTTTGCGTAGCGTCCTTTTCGGCACTAAATAAATTTGATGAGAAAATTATTAATAGAATAATCAATATAGTTTTAATATTAAGCATTTTATACCTCTTTTACAGATGATTACAGTAGGTAAATTTAATACCTTTTTAATGTTTTGGCTAATATGAAAAAAAACTATCTTATTTAAAACGGGAATTAAAAATATATTCCCAAAAAAATAAAAATATTAACTAAAAGCATTGAAATTATTATTAAATATGGTATTGTTAAGATTATAAAATTACAGGAGATAGTTATGGACCCTTTAAAAGATTTAATGGATATTCAAAAACAATTTTTGGAAAATATTGTACCGAAACAGTATTTAGCTCAGTTCGACAAGTTAATGGGCTCTTATAAAGACATTGACCCGGGAATTTTTTTAAAACACTTTAAAGATGCTATGGAGAATTTAACCGGTAATTCGGGATTAAATTTAGGCGACTTTTATAAGAATTTACAGCAAAATAGCGATAAATTTATGAATTTATTTAAAACAACTTTTGAAAATCCTTTGAATTTTTTTAAAGGTTTTTTAGATAATTTAGGATTTTCTTCTATGACCAAAAGCGCGGCAAAACCTTCGCAAAAATAGTATTATTTTATCCGTAATGTCGGCGGTGGTTATTTTAAAATCACCGCCTAATTGACTGCCTAAAAATCCCATTTATTAAAGTAAATATTTATAAAATGTATAAAAATTCTTGACATATTTGGTTTCTCCCGTTTAATTATATATAGACACAATCTGGGAGGTGGGACTAATGCGCAAATCAAGCGTTTTATTAGCATTATTATTTATTATTCCTACATTAATTTTTTCTAAACCTTCAAAATGGAAAATTTCAGCACCATTAAAAGAAGCTACTTATGGACATTCGGCAGTATCCGATGGCGGAAAAATCTTCGTTATGGGTGGATTCTCGCTAAAAAAACGAAAGTTTATTTCCGGTGTTTATATGTTTCATCCGTTATCAGGCACATGGCGTAAAATTTCTTCAATGAGACACGCACGCGTTTTTGCCGGCTCTGTGCATCACGACGGTAAAATATACGTTATCGGTGGTAATAATAAGCAACAGTCTTTAAACTATGTGGAAATTTACGATGTTTCATCAGGTACGTGGTCATACGGAGCGCCCATGCCTACATCAAGAAGGGGCTTTGCAACTGCGGTTTATAACGGGAAAATTTATTGCGCTGGCGGTTTTAGCTTAGAAAGCCGTGCTACGTTAAAGACAGTTGAAGTTTACGACATAAAAAATAACTCTTGGGAAAAACTGCCTGACTTGCCTTTTCCAAGACAGGGCGCGGCTGCTGTGGCTGCAAACGGAAGAGTATATATAATAGGCGGTGTAATTGGAACGTCAAAAAGCAAATCCGGTCCGGTATTTTTACGAGATATGAATTATTACGTTGTTAATACAAAAAGCTGGCACAAAGGGCCGTCTTTGATTTATAACAGGTATTATTTAAGCGCAATTTATCATAAAAAAAAGATTTATGCTATCGGCGGTATAAAAGGTCTTCGACCGATTGATAAAGTTGAAATGCTTGATTTGGATAACAGTAATAAATGGGTTTCGGTGCCGGGTATGGATTTAAGTACCCCGAGGAACGCAACTGCTAGTGTTATTTTAAGCGGAATGATTTATACTATTGGCGGCCTTGGATATAACGGTGCTTTAAATACTATGGAAGTGCTACGCGTGGAATAATTAATTTTCGTAAACTATATTTTCAGTAAGTTCAATGACACCGAGTTCTTTTAAGATATTTAAAATTTCTTTTCGTAAATTAACGAGATAAACTTTTTTTTCTGTGTCTTGAATCTTTTTTTGAATTGATAAAAGCCTTCCGGCTCCGGTTGATGACATAAATTTTACGTCGTCGAAATTTACTTTAACTTCATCGTGTTCGTTAAGTAGTTCAACAATATCGGAGAAAAAACCATTACAATCTTCAAATGTTGCTAAATCCCTATCCACTTTATATTCAAACATATTTATCCGTAATTTTATAATTCTTAAAATAATATTATTATTTTGCAATGTATAAATCAAGTGTTAAATTTTAAATCAAGGTTTTTTTTGATTGCAATAATAAGAGAGTAAATCTATATAAAAAGTTGTTATTGTGTTTTTTTTATTAATGGTATGCTTCAATATTTTCTCCCGTAAAAAAACCGTTATACATTATTATAACCGCGCTGCATCTGCTAATGGGTGGGAGAAAATTTACCTTAAAAATGGGAAATGGAAAACTAAATCAACCGCTGAGTATGAAATGCCGATTAAAACCATTGATATAAAAAACGGATATCTTGAAATTTGTGATAATGGAACAGGGGGAGGGCAATTTGACTATAAAATCGTCTTGTTTTGAAAATCAAACGGAGAATACATTTTAGGTATAAGGCAAGCACTTTTTAATGGCGTTGTTATGTCCATTAATTATAAAGCCAGGTTTTACTCATTTAATAACGGTAAAGTACAGAATGTAACTAATCGGATTTTATCTAAAATTAGTTACCGCAATTTTATTAATCCTGATGCTATTAAACATTTAGATAAGAAATATAACGAATTGATTAAACACGTTGTTAGTGAGTACAAATTGCCCCGCTACGGTACAACGGCTTACGCTGTTTTAGATACTATAAGAATTAAGTATTTGAGGGCAAAGGGAAATATAAAAAATAAACCCGGCAAGAATACCGGGTTTAATATATCAATAAAGTTTTTAGCTTATTTTTTTTCTTTGCCCACCCAAACTTTAAACATTTCAACGCGTTCTATTGGATTATCACGCCCGTCTCGCTTTACCTGTGCAATCGTATCAACTACGTCCATACCGTCAACGACTTTTGCAAATATAGTGTATTGGGAATCAAGGGAAGGAAGGCGTTTTAAACAAATGTAAAATTGACTCGATGCACTGTTTAAATCATCCGGTCGCCTTGCCATGGCAATGCTCCCTCTTTCGTGAACGAGTTCTGATATTTCAGCATCAATGTTAAAGCCCGGGGATCCGGTTCCGTCGTTCATTCTATTGTCATCGCGGGATAATATATCTCCTCCTTGAATAACGAATCCGGGAACAACTCTGTGAAAAGACGTTCCGTCATAAAAACCCATATTAGCAAGGCGTTTGAAATTAGCGCAAGTATTAGGTGCTTTTGAGGGAAAGAATTTTATTTTAATCATTCCGTAATTCGTTCTAATAAAACCGTATTCATCCGGTTTAACCGGAGTCAGAGGTGTTTTTTTAATTTTCTCTTTTATTTTTTCAATATCTTTTTGGCTAATTTTAGGCGCTTGCTTTCTGTTGTAGGGGTCGTTTCCGCCGTTGCTGCTTCCGCAACTTAATAAAGATACTAAAGATATTATTGCAATTATTATAAAAGTTTTTTTCATTTTTTTCTCCGTAATTTCGTTATAGTTATAAATGTAATAATAATAAAAATTGAACGTAAAATAAACCGAATATGCGATGAAATACAGTTATTCTTGAGCTGTTTTAATTGTTTCGTCTGCAAGCCCTGGAATTTCAACTCCGAAATGGTTTTCAAGCAAACCTTTGTATCGCGGACTCGTTTGCAACGAATAAAACCCCGGTTCGTTTAAAAAGTGTTTTTCAAGGTTGAGTGCTCCGAAAGTATCTAAATCAAGCGTTGTTTTTACATCGAGTAGGGCTTGCTGGGGTTTTTCAGCACATGCATACGAAAGAGCGCGGCAATAGTATGATTCGGGATATTCGCCAAGTTCAACGCTTTTTTCCGCATCAGCAATTGCGTTGTGGATTTTGTCAATGCGTAAATAACAAATACTTCTGTGGCAATAAAAAATATAATCATCCGGCACCATTTCAATTGCCCGGGTGAAATCCTTAACTGCGGTTTGAAAATCGCCTTTACTTTCGTAACAATACCCCCTGCCTAATAGAGCTTCGGCTTTAATTGCAGTATTTTCATAAATGTTTGTATACTCTTCAATTGCTTTTCCCCATAACTCAAGAGATGAGTAAATATCCGCTCTTAGTAGAAGCAAATCAGTATCTTCGCTTTGATACATGATAGCCATATTTACGTCAATTAGCGCTTCAACGTATTCTCCGTTGTTTAGATTTACGGTTGATCGCATTATATAAGTTTCGGTGTCAAGGGGGTAGTTTTGAATAATTCTTGAATAACACTTTTTTGCTTCGTCAAATTCTCCGAGCCGTTTATAAAAATCCGCTAATGTGTTTAAAGCGTCCTTGCTTTTCGGCCGAAGTTCCACCGCTCTTTTAAAAAGCTGTAATGCTTGTGCGTAATCATTGTTGTTTAAAAACTCCATACCTTTATTGAGCATATGGGAAATGTCTTTTTTCTTACGAATAATGAAATCGTTATCTGCCATTTATTTAACCGTTTTTTTTGGTATAATTAGTAATTTGTTTTTATTATCGGCTTACAAATATTTAACAATTAAAATTTAAGAAAAAAAGCGTTTAATGCAAACCTATATTGAGTTTATATGGATTTATTCTTTATTTAAATAAAAGTAATTACACTAAAGAATTAAAAGTGTAAAATTGAAAGCGGGCAAAAAATCAATTTTTATAAATTAATGAAAAAACGTTGTAATATTTCATTGAATTAACGGATTTTGATATTTCATTTTAGCTTATTTCGGGAGATAGCTAAAAATAAAATTTATCATAGCCCAAAATTTGTTGTTTAAAACAATTTTATAAAATTTCCATTAAACAAGAAAATTGTCAAGTTTTGGCAGGAAAATCAGTTCTATTAAACGCATAAACACGGTAGCATTTGAAGTAAAAAAAAGAAATATAGAGGGGACAATGTCCATTGCCGCCTCTGTGACAGTATATTTTTGTTTCGATTTTTAATAAATCGAATTTCACTTTAATAAGTCGAATTTTTACCTAATTTTAAATTTGCATTCATTAAATTAAATTGCAAAATCAAAAAAAACGATTATAAGTGGCAAGAAAAACCCTAAAAGCTAATTTTTGAATGTTACTGGAATTGTAATAAAAAATTTATAATGGTTTTACTATTTTTATATTAAATTTGCAAAACTAAATATTTTTAGCAATTTAAGTAATAAATAAAAAAAAAGCATTGAATTCTTTTTTTATGTATGCTAAAAATTTCTACAAGACTATGTATAATGAGGGATGGTTATGATACCTAAATTTTTCGGACAGTATTTATTAGAGAAAAGGATAATAACGGGGGAACAGTTATCCCGTGCAATAAATTATCAGGAACGGCAAAAGTTGAAACTTGGAGAAATTGCCGTTCAAGAAGGGTTCATGACTCAAGCAGAGGTTGATCAGGTCAGGAACGCTCAAAAAACTACGGATAAATATTTTGGAGAAATAGCTGTTGAAAAACGCATTCTAACTCCCGACCAATTAAAAAAACTTATAACGCTTCAAAAAAATAATCACGTTTATTTAGGCGAAGCATTGGTTCATGAAGGCATTCTATCGCAGGATGAAGTGAAAAAGCAGCTTGACAATTTTAAGGAAGACCAGAAGGATGTTACGCAACAAGAAATTAAAATTACAATAAATCATCCTAAAAAAGAATATTTTTTCCATTTTATAGATTTGACCGTGAAATTATTAAGGCGCGTAGCTGACATTGAAGCCAAGGTCGGTGATATGGAAGTTAAGAAAGAAAAGTCTGAAACGAATTATGTAACAGCTTTAATAGAATTTACAGAGGATATTAATTTAAAATTTGTTATCAGTTTAAGCCAAGAGGTTTCCAAGCTTATGACAAAGGAATTTCTCGAAGAAGAAATAGACGATATGGAAATGATTGCAGAAAATACCGGGGAATTTTTAAATATAGTTTGCGGTAACATAGCAACGAAATTACAAATACTTGGTTTAAAAACACAAATATCTGTTCCGCAATTTTATGCAAAATCCGAACATCCCGAAATCAAATATGAAAGCAACGAAAAAGCGCTTTGTTTCCCCCTTGTAACCACACATGGCGATTGTGAAGTTCAAATAATCATAAAAGATATTGATTCTGCTCAAGCGGGAAATAAAAAACGCGTTTTGATTGTAGATGATTCGCGGAGCGTGGCTTACAAACTTACAAAAATTGTTGACAGGTTAACTGATTTTGAAGTAGTGGGGCATGCGCAAAACGGTAAAGACGCTTTATCAATGTACCGCGAATTGAAACCCGATTTGGTTACTATGGATATTGTTTTGCCGGATAAAACAGGGCTTGAAGTAATAAGAGAAATAAAAGAAATCGATGCTGATGCAAATATAGTAGTTATTTCAAGTGTTGGCGGTGGTCAGGATAAATTATTCGAAGCCATTCAATCGGGAGCAAAAAACGTTATCGTAAAGCCATTTGAAGAAGATACGGTAAGGGAAATATTTATTCAGAGCGTATAATTTTGGATAGAAAACAAGAGAAATTTTTTAAAGTATTTGTTTCAGAATCAAAGGACATTCTTTCTGAAGTTAGTGATGATTTACTTGAACTTGAGAAAGACCCTGAAAACATCGGCGTTATTAATACGTTATTCCGCCACCTTCACACTTTGAAAGGCAACGCATCCCTTGACGGGTTTGAAAAACTTACAAGCATCGCCCATGTAATGGAAAGTATTTTCGACAAAGCCAGAGAAAATAAGTTAACCATAAATTCAAGCATGGTAGATACTTTATTCGATGCTCTTGATATGCTAGAGCAATTATTAGAAGGTTTGTTAAACGAAGATTATGAAAAATTAGACGAACACGACATTATTGATTCCTTAAACGACGTTTTAAGTTATTCAGAGGAATATAAACCTTTGCCTCCGCAAAAATCTATTATCGGCGGAGTTAAATTATCCTCAGAGAAAAGACAGGAACTGAAAACTAAGATTACGGACTCTATTAAAAGTTATTTAATTGATTTAACTTTCACTAACGAGTCTGCAGGTGCTTTGAATACATTTATAATTATAAGCAATCTTAAATCAATAAGCGAGGCAATAATTTCAAGTCCGGGTGCAGAAGAATTGCAATCAATAACTCAGCTTGCAAAAAGTCAGATTTTAATTTTAACTTCCGGAAGTAAAAAAGAAATCGAAAATAAAATTATCAGTAATTGTGAGACTTCTGTAATAATCGAAGCTAGCATAGATAAAATTCCTTGGGAAGATATGGGGCTTGAAAAGACTGTCCCTGATAAGTTCTTTCTCGATGAAAAACAAAATCAAGTTGTAGATAAATGTATTAATTCGCAACAGGCCTTTATCATAGAATTGAATTTCAGTGTAAGCGATGCAATGAAAAATATTAACGCGTTTATTGTTTTTAGTAATTTGCAAAAGCCCTCGGATATAGTTTTAAGTATGCCGGATATGAAAGAAATTCAGCAAGGATTTAGTTTTTCAAATGTATTGATTTTGTATTGCGGTGAAATACCCCTGATTAAACTTAACGATAAAATTAAATTAAACTGTAAAGACTTTCAAATAACGCAAATTAATAATGAAAATAAATATGATTATATTTATCAGAAAGACAAGGAAATTGTTGAAAAAAGAGAAAAGGAAAAAGAGAAGAAAGAGCTTTCAAAAGAAATTAGTAAAAACGAAAAAACCGACCGAAAAAAAGCTTCGGAATCCGTATCCATTGAGGTTGAAAAGTTTATTGTTGAAGGCGTTATTGAAAATATCGGTGAACTCGTTGTAAATATGAATTTCATAAGTACCCTAATGGGAGATATAATAGAAGAAGATACCGATGATATTGAAGCTATTAAAGAAAATTTAAAGCTTTTAAATGCACAGGTACAGGGAACAGCGTTGATGTTGAATACATTGATGGATTATGCGTTTGTTTTACGTTTGGTTCCGTTAAAACCTTTGTTTAAAAAAATACCCCGCATTATAAGAGATTCGGCAAGAAAAGTAGGTAAAAAAATTAAAGCGGAAACCCTTGGACAGTCTATTCGCGTTGATCCTGATGTTATTAATATGCTTGAGGGACCGGTTGTTCATATACTTCGAAATTCCGTAGACCACGGAATAGAATTGCCTGAAAAGAGAAAGGAAAAAGGCAAAGATGAAACCGGCGTTATTACTGTAAAAGCAACGCAAGAGCATCGTTTCATCGTTATTGAAGTTATTGACGACGGGGGAGGTATTAATACGGAAAAAGTGCTTGAAAAGGCAATTGAGAAAGGACTCGTAAGCCAAAAAGAAGCGGAAAAAATGAACAACGAAGATATTTATAAACTTCTTTTTCATCCCGGTTTTTCCACAAAAGAACAGGCGAGCGAATTATCGGGTAGGGGCGTTGGAATGGATGTGGTGTTGTATGAGATGGAAAAAATCGGAGGCACAATTGAAGTTGAATCCGAACGCGATAAGGGAAGCACTTTTCGCCTTAAATTTCCCGTTAATTTTTAAACAAGGAGTATAAATATTTTTAATCATTATATCATGGCGCTTGATAATACCTATAAGTCTGTAAATCAAAACATTGCAATATCTCACTTAAATTTGCAGTATAAGCTACTTTTTTTAATATAAAATACACACTAATAGTTTATGGAAAACAAAAGAAACATGAAATTATACTAATTAGCTTTAAAATATGGAAATTTATTCTATTTTAGTCCCTTTGATAATTACCATAGGCAAATTCCCTTTCAAATAAAGGGGGTATGAGAAGAACGCTATTTGCGGTAAAACGCCGGGGATTTCTCTTGTTTCATCTGTTTCGCGTGTTCCGTGGCGAATTCCATATTCTAGCAAATTTTTGTATTACTTTAACCGTTTTAACGTTTTTACGCCTTTTGCTTTTCTTCCGCTTGTATGAAAAAATCTTCTCAATCGAAGGGAATTTTTATTTACGGCTAATATTTTGAAAACTCTTGTACGGTTATTTTTACCTGATTTAAATTGCAATTCGTTGTCTTTAACGCGCCATTTGCCCTCGTCTTTTACTTCATTGTTTTTACGGGAAACTGTATTGTAAGTATTATCTGATTTAATAACGAGAATATTGTTACGGCTATATTCCCACTCACCTACGAAATCGGATTTACCTCCACCTGAACCACTACCGCCGCCGCAATTTAAAATTAATGATACTATTAATAGAAAACTTAGAGCGTATATTATTTTTTTGGTTAACTTTTCCATTTTTGCCTCCGTAAATTTTGCAATTATTTTTAATAATTTCACCATACAACTGAATAGTAAAGTAAGTCAAGTTTAAAAAATTTTAGTTTAATTTATTTGACAAATACATTTAAAATCAAGTATAATTATATACGATAGTAGATTTTATTATTTTGCTTACATTACGCCTTATATTATTTTTTAAAAGAATTTATAAACAAATTAACCTAAGGGTATTTAAAATGAAAAAGACTGTTCCATTACTTGTACAAACGGATAAACTTGAGCCTGAAAAAATATACATTCATCCGAATGACGGTTTTGATTTAAAACTTTTCAGCTTGAGTTATAAATTACGCGTTTTTTCTAATTGCACAGCTGAGGATTTTAACAAGGAAAAAGGGCATTGCGATTTTTTTGACGTTGTATTAAGCAACGACCAGCCGCCCGGGAAAATTAAAATTAATGAAAAGTACTGGGAAAAACTTGAAAAGCCGGATCAAGTTATCCTGATTAACAATAGCAATAAAATACTTGTTTTAAAAGTCAAATAACGAATAAAGCTAACTACACTTTTTTTAGAATGAAGTGCTAAAAATTGAAAATTGATTGGAATTTTATATTTATTAGCAGGAAATTCCTTTTTTAAATAGTCTCATCTGAAAAAGTGTATTTATGCAGTGTTTTTATACCATTTCGCTTTAAACTATGGAATATATTTTGAAAAAATGATAAAGATAAATGCCGTTAGGGAAAGCATATCTGCGTTTTTTACGAAAAATATTTTTCGTAAGAATCAAAGGAGGGTGATATTATTTAATTTTTATCTCATTGCAGGGTGAGGGCTAAAGTAAAAATGAAATTTGTATCGTTAAAAATTCGTTGTCTAAAAGCTAATTCGCGTTTATTGTTTTGCAACAAATACTATACTAAAGTGATTTTAAAATCAAAGTATTGTATATTGTAATTGCTTTTCAACCGACACTTTAAAGTGTCGGTTGCATAAAATTTAAAGTATTATTAGTATATAAAAAATAAATTGCAAACGCATTGTTTTTTATAATTTTTTCAAATTTTAAAACTTATATCCTAAAATAAAAAAAAATTGTTTACAAAGTTTTTATTTGATGGTATAACTACATCCCATGCAGTTAGCTCAATAGTTTTTTAAGACTTTCATAGGGGAATCTAAAATAATATTTTATGCCGCTGATATTTAAAAATACAAAAATTTTTATATAATTTGGTGAATTATTTGGAGACATAATTGCAGGATTACAACGAAAAAATTCTCATTATTGATGACATGGATACAAACATAGATTTGTTGAAATTCTCCCTTGAAAAATATAATAACATATTTAAAGCAAATGACGGAAAGACCGCTTTGGAAATCATAAGCAGGGAGCTACCTGATGTTATCCTACTTGATTTAATGATGCCCGGCATGAGCGGGTTTGACGTTATTAATGAGTTAAAGAAAGAAGAAAAAACTAAAGACATTCCCGTGATTTTTTTAACCGCAAATAACAAATCCGATACTTTCATTGAAGCTTTTAAATTAGGAGCAACGGATTATATAACCAAACCTTTCAAAAAATACGAAATCAACGCAAGGATTGAAACTCAGCTTAATTTGAAAAAATCGAAGGAAAAATTAAAAAAACAAAATCAAGAGTTAATCCGGCTTCATGAAAATAAAGAAAAAATTATTAATGAAATAACCGTAACACTTTTAGAGTCGGTTAAATCCGGTTTAAAATCTTCCGAAAAGTTAGTAAACAGCGACCGCTTGAACCCTAAGGATAAAGAAGAAGCGCAAAAGATTTATGATGCCGCAATTTTTCAGTTAAAATTTATTGAAGATTTAAAGAATCAATAATTCGAAATCAACGGGATTAAAAATATTGTTTAACCAAAGGTTAATAAAGTGCCATTGATATTGTTCCGGTTATGCCAACAACTACAACAATTAATTTAACGTAAAATGTGGATATAAAAAATACAACGGATATAATTATCATTATCCACATAATTGATATAGAAATAACGCGTTTCTTTTTATTCAATCCGTTTTGGTTAAATGATTTTATATATGCTCCTAAAACTTTGTGATTTAGTAATATATTATACATTCTATCAGAGCTTTTCAAAAATAGATACGCTGATAATAGCAGAAAAGGCGTTGTGGGTAACCCGGGAATAATAATTCCGATTGTGCCCATGAAAAGACTTATAAAACCTGTAGATATTAATAGCGCTTTTTTCATACTAAACCTGAATTAGTAACGAATAAAAAGATATTTTAAACGAATATGATTCTAATTTAACCGCGATTTAAATACTTGTTTGATTTTATATTTATCGTTTTATAAGTATATTAGAACTATTTTTCCAAACCTAATAAAGCAGTTATGCTTTTTTCCGGAAACATAATATTGGATTCGTTTAACGTTATGCCTATTTCATTTGCATCAATAAAATCAATTATAAATTCCTGTTCTGAGAGTTGCAAATCACCGTATCCCGGAGAAAAACGCCTAGTAAGTTTATATCCTTGTAGAGCCATTCCCCTTTGCAAAACGCCTTGCATATAATCAACCGCCGCCTCAACGGATTCGGAAGCATAAGCGTCCAAAATAACTGCATCTGTCATCCTTGTCCTATTCACGAGTTTTTCAACTTCACGAGATATTTCATCGCCTATAGTTGCAGCCATAATTACAATGTTTGCGCTGTTTTTTAATAATTCATATAAATTTTTTGACGTTATTGTTAGTTTTTTATCTATAATAACCTTTTTTAATTTTTTTTCTTTATAAAGTTCAAATGGCCGAATATCATAAATCGCGGAGGTTTTCAAATATGTTCTTCCATATTCCATTATTCGATTTATTTTTTCTTCAACCATAGGAGTTATTTTAGTCTTGTACTTCTTGCCTAATCTACGTAATACCTCGGCTTTTGGTGTTTCGATATGAAAATCGTTTAATATTTTTTTTGGCATATTACTTACTTTCGGCAATAAAAACGAATATTTTAAATAATTGTAGTATTAAAGACAGTAAAACGCTTAAAAGCGTACTATTTGTTTTTTATGAAAATATTATTGAAAACACGTTGTAGAAATAAGGGGGGTAATGCCGATTATTATAATGTATATCCTTATTGAAACGAGGTAAAGGTGAAGAAAATTAGTTTATATCTTTTTATATTCTTGCTTTTCACATCGTGTAAAGGCGTTGGTAGCGCAATTGATAATTTATCCGCAAAAAAAGTTCAGGAACGTTTACATGCCTCGAAAAATCTTTTATCTTTTGCAAAGGATATAAAACCGGAGCAAATTAAAATTATTGAGAGAAAATTAAACTTAATTGAAAACAACGAAATTATATACAACGTTATAAATGCAATTTCTCATGTTAAAAGCAAAAAGGTAAATAATATGATTCTTCGCTTTTTATCAAGAAGAAATTATAGAATAAAAGACAATCGCGTTTTGTGGCTAATAATGGAAATATTTGTAAATACGCGCGACCATAGAATTCTTACTGCCCTGCCCGTTAGATTGAGGTTTAGCAGAAAAAACTATAAAATATTTGCTTGGGGTTATTCAGAGTTCGGAGAAATTCGTTATTTTAAAGACTTGTATGTTATATTTAAAACAACACCGTCCGGCGAAATTCGTAGGTATTTGCGCGTTACATTAAATAAAATATTGAAGGAAAACGGAATATACATAAATAACGAAAAACAGCTTAGTTCGTTGCTTACAATGTTAAGATCAACGTGGAAATATATACCGGGAACTAAAAGAGATTATAAGGACGAAATAGAGGAACAGGAAAAGGCAAATAATAAAGAAAACGAAAATAATATAAAATTGAAAACAAATGACGGAAAAAACGAAGAAAAAGTAAAAGTAGATATAAAAACAAAAAAAGCATTAAAAAAAGAGCTTGAAAAGGCGTTTTCAGAAAAACAGGAAAAAAGTAAAAACAAAAACTCAACTAAGTAAATAAAAAGGTTTCTTGAAAATTCTTGTTTCATAGCACAGAAGGTAAAAGGGGCAAACCCGCCTTCTGTGCTGTTAAATTTAAGTTGGCAAGTAATATTTTGTTAATAACTATACTGTAAAAATTGCATAAATATTTGCATACTTAAACCCAAATTTTTTTAATTGATAATATCATTAAAACATTATTTTTAAGTTTTTCGAAATAGTGAAAAATATTCGTAATATTTCATTTTTTTTGTATAAAAATGCAAGCAAATGTTTAATTATTGCAAAACAATATTTGCTTTTGCCGCGTCTATTTAGTATTTTAACATTTACATAAATTCGTTAACAAAGGTTTGTAACCTGTTAATAAATTGTTAATAACTTTGAGGTATTTGTGCATAAAATTTCAATTAACGGTTTGGGAAGAATCGGAAGAAATTTTCTAGCCGTTTTTTTAAACGACAAAAACGCAAATTTTAAAATTTCTTCTGTGAATGACGTTGCAGATATAAACACATTGACGCATTTGTATAACTGCGGAATGCCAAAACACAACGGTAAAATTTCCACTAAAAACGGTAGAATATATACTAATAAAGGTGAAATCACTTTCACTTCAAAAAAACTCGATACTCTTGACTGGAGCGGCTCGAAAATAGTTATAGAAGCAACGGGGAAATTTTTTTCATACAAACAAGCCGGAACGCATTTGAAAAACGGTGTGAAAACTGTAATTATCTCTTCACCTTCACACGAAGCAGACATTACCCTTGTTCCCGGGATAAATCATGAAAAATATTCACCGGAAAAACATAAAATAATTTCCGCTTCATCCTGTACAGCGCAGGCAGTTCTACCTATAATTCAAGCTTTAAGGCCTTTAGGAATTGAAAAAACATCATTTACAACAACTCATCCCTACACAGTTAATAATGCTTTGCTTGATAACTCTGGCAGAAATCTGCGCGAATCCAGAAGCGCTACTTTATCTATTGTGCCTGCCCAAACAAGAGCTGATACTGGTTTCACCGAAGTCTTTTCCGATACAAATTGTATGGCATATTCTTTCAAAATACCTACATCCCGCGTAGCATGTCTTGATACGGTAATAAAAACGAAAAATAAAACTTCAGTTTACGAAATAAATTCCTTGCTTGAAAATTATTCCCGTTCATTACCTTATCTTTTAGCAACGACCAACCTTGAACTCGTTAGCACTGATTTAATAAACCACGCCTCGTCATCTGTTGTAGATTTATCACTTACACAGGTCATTGATGATTTAGTACGCGTTTTTTCTTGGTATGATAACGAATACGCATATTCAATGCGTTTGTATGAGTTGACAAAATTTATCGCTAGCAAATTGTAATAGATTTAATTGAAGTATTGGAGATATTAGGTACGGTTTATACGGTTTGCTGATTATTTTCAATTTTGATTTGGTTAAATGTTTGTACAACGAGTTCATTTAAATCCGCGTTAATATCAGCGGATAAAATTTCAATGCCGATGACTTTGCCGGATTTATCGTAATCAAGTATTAAATTCTCAGTAATGGAATCAGTTTCAAATACTTCGGCATTTTTAAGTTTTATATATATAGCATTAGCGTCTTTAGAATAATGTATTTTCATTAATATAATCCTCACATATATTTATCGATTTTACTCGTTTTATATACTGTTATAAGAGTTTTTTCTTCTGAAATAACCCTTAAGAGCTTATTATCAAATATTTTTTGATAAATAATCCGATTATCACGGGTTTCGATAGTTTTATCCGGATTTTCTATAGTTAAAATAACGGCTTCTCTATTAATATTTCTAACTTTCATTTGATATAGAATGTGTTCACTCCATATTAAATCCAATAATATATCTCCTATATATAATTTATTTACTTTTCTAAACTTAAACAAGTATTCTGAATATTATAATATTTAAAACGCGTTTCTATGGCAATGTTTATATTGTTAGTTCGACCATTTTCAATTTTGATTTGGTTGAATGTTTGACTGGGTGAGTTCGTTTAAATCCGCGTTAATATCAAGGAATAGTTCCAATATTCCTTTCTCCTTTGTTTAATTACTTCGTCGCTGAAATCCGTTGAAACGTTTTTAAGTTTTTCTCTTGCTTTGTCAAAATTAAAATCATCTTTAGTTAATTTCTTATTTTGCAGAGGTTCTTCATCAAGGAACGTAACCATAACTTTAACGGGTTTATCCGTTTTAATAGTCTTTTTTAGCTTAACTTTGCCCTTATAGTATGTTCCTTCTATCTCAATCATTTTTATTCCTTATCGCGAGGGACTAAATAATAGTTTAATTTATAATATTTTAAAAGTCAATCCTCAAAACATGGGAGGTATTTAAAAATTGGTGTTTTCATTAAATAAAAGAATTGAAAAAGCGTTGAAAATGGTTTAATAATTTAAGTTCATTGTTTGTTTCAGGCAGTAAAAAATATATTCAAGAATAGGCAACTTTTAGCTGATTTAATTGAAGTATTGGAGATATTAGGTACGGTTTATACGGTTTATACGGTTTGCTGATTATTTTCAATTTTGATTTGATTAAATGTTTGGATAACGCGTTACTTTGAAATCCGCGCTATTATCTGCGGATAAAATTTCAATGCCGGTGCCCTTGCCGGTTTATTGTAATCAAGTGTTCGATAATCAATAATTATAACATTTCTCTTATGCAAATACCCGGAATTTTAAATATATCTTTATAATTATTGAAAACGCGTTAAATAAAGAAGAAAATCCCCCTGAATCCCCCTTCGAGTAAAGGGGGACTTGAAGAGAAGAAATCCCTGCCCGAACTTTTACTAATCAGGGGCTGTCCAATTAGTGTTGGATAGGGTAGTGTAAGATTTTTTGTGTAAATGCTTTAATTTCTTAGTAATTCAGTTTTAATTAGTCGCGGGCAAGCTGACACTTACTGTTGTGCCGTTTTCTTCTGATGATTCCCAGTCAAAAACACCGCCTTGAGTTTGAGTCATTAATTTTGCAGAATAAACGCCTAAACCCGTGCCAAAGTTTTTACCCCATGTATAATACTTTTCTCCGAAGTAGTGCCTAATATCCTTAGGAATAGGTTGTTTGTTCCAGATTGATATTTGTATAGCGCTGTTTTCACCCTGCCTTATTAAAACTTTTACTGTTTCTTTTTTGCCCGATGCTTCAACCGCGTTTTTTATTAGGTTAGTAAAAAGAGAATAGCAAAGGATTTTTTCTCCAATAATAACGGGATTTTTATTAGACAACTCGTTTTGAATTTTGATTTCTATTTCATTACACTTAATTTCATTATCCATCTCTTTTATAATCAGCGTTAATAAATCGTAAATTGCCACTTTTTCTGCTTTTACTTTATATTTAGCCGTTTCTATACTGTATAAGTTTATTGAATTATCTATTAGATTCACTATTCTATTTGCAGACTGATTTATTAATTCAAGCAATTCCCCGCTTTTTTCATCCGTATAATTATCATAAGCAATTAATAAGTCAGTGAAGCCTAGTATTCCTACTAAAGGCGTTTTCAAATCGTGATTCAGCATTCTTTGAACGTCTTCTTTAAGCTCTTCCGTTTTCTTTCGTTCCGTTATATCACGTGCAACGGTTAGCATTCCGCCAAAATCTCCCTGCTCTGAATAAAAATATCTAGAAAAAGCTTCAATCCATTTAATGCTGCCATTTTTTGCAACTATCCGGTATTCTACAGCACGATAAGGCTTTTGATTTTCTATATAATGTTTCATCTCCGTCTGCAATATTTCTCTATCTTCTTCTAGTATGAGGCTGAAGAGGTCGCGTTCAAATAAATCTTCAACCGAATATCCTGTGATTTTTTCAACAGACGGGCTTAAATACATACAATCAAGATTGCTATCAAGGTGAACGATTACATCCGACACATTCTCGGCTATTAATCGGTAACGCTCTTCATTTTCTTTTAATAACTGCTCCGCTTTTTTTCGCTCTGTAATATCTCTAACTATTGAATGAAGAATTATTCTGTCTTGAATTTTTATAGGGCTTGAATGCACAATTACATCTCTAATGCTTCCGTCAGCGAGTTGATGCTGAAATTCAAACACTTGTTTAATTTTATTTTTAGCATCCTGCATATATTTTTTAATTTCATTGCTAGGTAGAACGTTCAAATTTATTATATCCATTTTGCAAAATTGCTCATGAGTATAACCGTAGAAATCAACAGCAGCAATGTTAGCGTCTATAATTTGCCCGTCATTATCCGGATCAATTAAAAGTTTAACCGCACTGTGCTGCATAAACATTTGTTTAAACCGCTCTTCATTTTCTTTTATTTCTTGCTGCGCAAGCACTTGCTTTGTTACAGTTCTTGAATTTATTAGTACACCGTTTATATATTTATCATCCATTAAGTTAATTGCTTTTGATTCCAGATAAATATAAGTTCCGTCTGCTTCCCTGCATTTGTAAATTTCAGTAGCTATGCTTTCTTTTGGTTGATTTAAAAGTTTTTTAAAAGTTTCAAATACTCTTTCTCTATCATCAGGGTGAATTAAGTCGAATGCAGAGCTACCCTCTAAATATCCCGCTTCAAAACCTAGTATTTTTTTCACAGCTAATGTTCTCGAGCTTATGCTTCCGTCCGGTTTTAATACGTATATCATATCATGTGAATTATCTATAAAACGCCTATATTTTTCTTCGCTTTGCTTTAATTTTTCTCTGTATTCTTTGTTAGTAATAAAATGCGTTGTTGTGGATAATATTGCCTTTACTAAACTTTCCGCATTTATTTCAGATTGCAAAATATAATCATGAGCACCGGCTTGAATTAGCTTTATGCCTAATTCGTTGTCATTGTTATTCAAAACGGTTAATACAGGTATGTCTTGTATTTTAGCAATGAATTTTTCAAATAGTTTAAACGCCTTGCCATTATCAAAATTTAAATCCGCTAAAATTATATCAATTTTATTCTTTTCCGTAAACACTAAAGCCTGTTCTAAATTATCCGCGGAAAAAGTTTGCGTTTTAAAAGATTTTACATTATCTAAATATTTTTTGATGTTATTTAATTTTTCGCCTTGCTCAATAACAGCAACGCTAAACTCTTTTTGCATAAAAAAGAACCCCTAATTTAGCAAATATACAAAAATAAATGTACAATAACTAGCAAGAAAAGTAAAGCACTTGCAAATAATTTTATATTCAACGCATGAAAATTGCAAATGTTTTTTTGGTAATATTGGCAAATAAAAGGGAGTGTTATTCATACGCTTAATTGAGTGCCTATGGTTTGATTGGCTTAAATTTCCGGGTAACGCGTTGCTTTTAAATCCGCGTTAATATAAACGGATAAAATTTCAATACTATGGCCCTGCCGGAGTGCCTGCGAATGATTCTGGGGATTTATTGCGGCGGGAACGTATTCATCGATAAATCTATACGGTATTTTAAAGCCCTAAAATTAGCTTTAGGCCCTTGTTTATTTCCTGTAATATTTTATCTGAAACTTTTCCACATTTATCCCTTAAAAACGCTTTATCAATAGTTATTATCTGAGAAACGTTTATCACGGAATCTTTTTTTAAACCTGATTGTTTTCTATGTAAAAATATATTTCCCGGAGCATTCACTAAGTTAATATTTGATGTAATTACAGCGCATAGAACTGTATTTATTTTACTTTTATTAAATGCGTTTTCTTGTATTATTATTACCGGCCTTGAAAAAGCTGGGATAGAACTGTTAGTTTCGGGCAAATCTACCCACCAAATTTCACCACGAATTACTTCCATTTTCACTCTTTAGTAAAGTTTTATTTTGCATTTCAATAATTTTTTTATCTAATCCTGAATCATTATTAGAGTATACATTGTCCAATTTTTTCGTTATTTCATCATTATTATAATTTGCAGTAATTTTTTGGATTGCCCGGCGAAACAATTCTTCTAAACTAATGTTTAAATTTCCAGCTATTTTTTCTGCATCTTTATAAAGTTTATCTGAAATTGATATCTTCATGTTAACATTATAAATCTCAATAAATAAATATTCAACTCTTTTTTGGTAATATTGACAAATAAGAGGGAGTG
>CAYUYT010000007.1:0-6672 GCA_964449345.1 uncultured Spirochaetia bacterium
TTTATTTTAAATAACATTATCTTTAAGATAGTAAAAAATAAACAACGAATTTTTAATAAACGCATTTGTACGCACGAATCATAAACTTCCGTGGCCAACGAATCATTAAACAAAGGCATTCTTATCACCAACGCATTTATCAATAACACCGAACAACGAAAAGCGCTATATATATTCGAGGCATTTACAAATCTATATGGCTATTCATGTAATAAGGCGCTGAATGATAATTTTATAAAATCAAATTACATTGCCTTAGCAATTATACAAACGCCATATTCCAAGTTAATTACTTTTTAAGGAAATCTTTTGCTTCTTGTTCGCTTTGAAAAATTCTAAAGGACTTCATTAACTCGGGAATATTGAAAGTCATTAACGTTTGTTCAAGCTGTTCTTTAACGTTAATCATTGCAAATTTTCCGTTTTTTGCTTCTAATTTTCGCTTTGCGTTTAAAAAAACTAATAGTCCGCTTGAACCGATAAATTCAATTCCGTTAAGGTCGAATAATATACGGTTTATGTTTCTGTCCACTAGGATTCGGTTTAATTCTAGCGATAAATCATTCGCATTTGCATAATCTATATTATTGCATAAAAAATTTATTAGATACGTGTTTTTTGAGATTTGTTTGTTTTCAATGAACAAAGGCCTCACCCCGACGTTTGTTTGATTTGCAGAAGGAATACATTATTAAGTAACTAAACTTCATAATGTTAATAATAAATATATTCTATATTAAAAATAAAATCAAAATAAAAATCAAAATAAAGAAAGAAAACGCAAATAAAATAAGTTTTTTATATAAAAAAGTTAGTTAGAATATTAAGGGGATAACCTAAAATATTCTCTTATACCATTTCGTTTTTAACTATAGAAAATTTCTGTAAAAAAGCAAACAAAAGCATTTTTCAAAGAACTAAACCAAATTAAAATAAAAAACGGGAAAATAGGCCGTATTATTTTTGCAATTTTTATAAAATTACTAATATAAAAGCTTAATTGTATGCCGAAATATTAGGTCAACATAGCAAAAAAAAGGCATATTGTTGAATAACAGAAAATTTATTTTTAATCTCAGGCGGCCACGCAGCCCCCGGACTGTATTTTAAAATAAATTGTATGGAGATTTTAGTTATAAATTATGGCAAATCATATGACTGTATGGTTTCTTATGCTTTACTTTCTAATGCGATAATCATGTTGTAAAAAAAATTGCGTATAATAAATTATAGGGATTATTGAATTTTGGTATTAATAAATTATTATGCTAAATATTACTGGAAAATCCAAATTAGAAAAAAAATCACATTTCAATAGATTTGCTAAATTTCACAGGTAATCAAAGCAATATTTAAATATTCTAAATAGTGAAAATTCTTAAAAAGTTTTAAAAGAAATTATTTATTCAACTTTTTTTCTATTAGATTAATAGTATCATCAACATTTGGATATGAATTATCAATTTGTTTCAAACTATTAAAATATTTAAGCGACTCGTTTAATTCACCTTTTTTATACGTTGTAACGCCTAAAGCATTTAATATATTTACATTATCCGGAAAATATTGATAAAGATTTAGTAATATATCATAAGCGTCTTCAAACTCTTTGGTTTTCACTTTTTTAATTGCATCGTTTATTTGGATATTCAACGGTTTTTTATCCAAATTAAGTAGTTTTATTGTTTTGTTAAATGCCGCAATATCCATCCCGTTTGAATTATCTTCCATATTTGTTTGAGCAGGGGAAAAAATTTCAGTATCAATTTTGTTTTTCGTTTTAATCAGTTCTATTACTAAAACCGCTCTATCGTCATTAGGCGGATGTCCCTGACAAAAAGCATTCACGTCTTTGGTTAAAGCATCAATGATATGCTCTGGATTTTCAGAACCCGTTTCTTTAATCAAATTTTCAAGACGTTCATTTGTAAAAAAATCTCCGACAGCATTTCTCGCTTCGGGAATGCCGTCTGTAAACAAAACGAGTTTATCATTTAGGTTTAAAGTAGATGTTTCTGTCTTATAATCAACCTCCTCAATAATTCCTATAAATAGGCCCTCGGAAGTTAATTTATCCAACTCACCGGTTTCATTACGGTAAACTATGCCCTCGTGATGTCCGCAATTAGTAAATTGAATTTCTTTGGTTGAAACATCGAGCATTGCATAAAACGCTGTTAGGTAATACTCAGTATCACCTATTAATCCGAATAAATCCCTGTTTACTTCCGCGCAAACCTGTGCCGGAGTTTTACTAAAATGGCCTCTGTTAATGAAACTTGTTTTAGTCATAGTTGTAATTAACGAAGCGGGGACACCGTGCCCGGAAACATCTGCTATTAAAAATGAATATGTGTTTTTGCCTATTTTGCGTATATCATAAACATCGCCGCCTAGATTTTCCATAGCTTTATATTGCGCATCAATTGCAAGCTCCGGGGTTTTGGGTAAAGATTTAATAACGGTTTCCTGAATTTTTTTTGCAATTTCAAGGTCTTTCATTATTTTATCGTTTTTTTCCTGCAATTCTTTTGTGCGTTCTGCTACGAGAACTTCCATCCTGGTTGAATATTTATATATACTTTCTGCCATAGAATTAAACGTATCTGAAAGTTCTTTAAATTCATCATTGCTATCAAGAGAAATCCTCTCGTCAAAATTTTTGTTTGCAAATTTTTCCGTTGCGTTTCTAATGGTGTGAACTACATTTACAATATTATTTCCTATCGCAGTTGCAAATTTTACGGAAATAAAAACAGCGAGCAAGAATAAGACTGCAATGCTGACGATTATCCAAAAAAGCGTTGTTTTTAATTTTGAGTTATCAACCGCAAAACCGATTTTTAAATTTTTTACTTTAGTTCTTTCAATCGGAATATAGCCTATGTCATAATCAACCCTGTTAATATTACGAGTTTCAGTTTCTGTATTAAATGGGATAGGGTATTGCTTTCCAATGGGTTTGCCGAAGGAAGAAGAAGTTAATTGGTTGTTTTTTAGAAAAAGTATTTCAACACCGCTGACTTTATGTATTTTGCTGGCAAATTTATAATTGAGAAAATACCCTACTGTTACAGCGCCTATTACCATATTCTCTTCACTTTCATGAAAAATTGGTACGGTAGATTTTAACAGGATATTATTTTTGTATTTTATCACCCCGAATGTTCTAATGCCTTTTCCCAAACTTTTTTTAACTGCTTCGTTTTTATCATCGTTAATGTTAAAACTATCAGGGTTATGCGCCTGAGCAAGTATTACGCCTTGTTTATTATGCACTGTTATAACATCGACTTGAAATTCCTTTCGCGTAGGTACGAGGAATTTTAATATCATACCTGTATTGTTAAAACCTGCTCCCCGTTGAACATTATAATTTTTAGCGATCATATTAGAATAGATTAAAGTTTGCAGCTTGTAATAATCAAAAGTATTTATAACGTTCTTTTTAAAGCTTTCCTGATTTGTGTCTAATGATTTATACAACCTGATACCTAATATTGTAAGAGAGCCGCTAATTACAATGAAAAGAGGTATAACCAGGAAAAGAATTATATTTGTAATTTTTCGTTTAAGGTGTCTTTTTGAACTGAAAGCCTGGATTTTTTTATCTATTTTATCGAATATTGCCATGTTAATTATCCCTCTTTATTCAGTTCTTTTTCATATTTTTTTAAAAGTGTACGCGTTTGAAGGATTATGTCATAAAAATCTTGCGAGCGTTTTACAAAACCTTTGTACGGATAATCTTCATGATAAACCTTTTTGCCTGCTTTTGTTTTTGCTTCCATAGGCATATTTAATAATATTTTCTGAACTTTGTCATAAAATTTTTTGGATAATTTTTTATTCATTGCCCATGCATCAAAAGGAATAGGCGGAGTTTTTAATAGTATATGGAAAACATCTCCGTGCTTTTTTTTAGCCTGCATAAAATTACCATCCCACGTTGCGCCGGCAACAACGTTTTTTTTCGCAACAGCGTCCGTAACTTTATCGTGTTTGCCTAAGAAAAATACGTTCTTAAAATATTGAAAAGGATTAATATTTCTTTTTAAAAACATAGTAACGGGGAACTTGTATCCGCTTGATGAGCCTTTATCTACGAAAGCAAAAGTTTTATTTTTTAATTGTGAAATCTTTTTAATACCCGTACTTTTTCTCGTGAAAATATACCCTTGATAATAATCAATAGGCTTTTTCGTTACTTTATGCTTTTTTGCAAGGGTTATTAAATACCGGATTTTATTTTTAACTTCAGGGTCTTTAATTGCTTCACCGTATGCACCGGGGGAAAACGATGCTACCTGAATATTGCCCGATGCCAAATCTTTCCTTAAAGTATTATAATCAGGGGAGATATTAAAAATCCATTTTTTACCCGTTTTTTCGCTTAAATACTTCATCAAAGGATTGAACGCTTTTTTCATCTTTTCATCACTTTGAACCGGAGTTACACCGAAATTAATAATATTTTTATCTTGAATAATTTTTGCTGTCTGTTTATTCGCTTTCTCTTTTCCCGTTGACTGAATCCATGTTCCCGACCCGCTAATAGTTTTCTTTTCAAATTTTAGTTTATTTCCGCTTTCGCATGAAAATGTAATTATTTGCAAGAATAATAAAGATAAAATTATACCTATACGCGTGTTTTTAAATAAATTTCGCATGTGATGCCCCTTTGTGATACTTATTGAAAACATTATCATAATTAAATTACAAAATCAATAATTTTATGTTACAAAATTGTTAAAATTATTTTAAAATCAAGTTTGTTTTTTTAAATGTATATTTTAAGTATATTTGTATGGTTAAAATATACATTTATGTGAATATTTGTTCTGCTATAGATTTTATTTTACTGCATGAATTGTTGCTATTCCAATTACCCTTCTTTATTAAGTTCTTTTTCATATTTTTTTAAAAGTGTACGCGTTTGAATTATTATATTATAAAAATCTTGCGAACGTTTTACAAATCCTTTATAAGGATAATCTTCATGATAAACCTTTTTTCCTGCTTTTGTTTTTGCATCCGTAGGAATATTTAATAATATATTTTGAACTTTGTCATAAAATTTTTTGGGTAATTTTTTATTCATTGCCCATGCATCAAACGGAATAGGCGGAGTTTTTAGTAGTATGCTAAAGACTTTTCCATGTTTTTTTTCTGCCTGCATAAAATTAGCATCAAAGGTAGCTCCTGCAGTAACGCTTCCTTTAGCAACAGCGTCCGTAACTTTATCGTGTTTACCTAAGAAAAATACGTTCTTAAAATATTGAAAAGGATTAATATTTCTTTTTAAAAACATAGTAACGGGGAACTTGTATCCGCTTGATGAGCCTTTATCTACGAAAGCAAAAGTTTTATTTTTTAATTGTGAAATCTTTTTAATACCCGTACTTTTTCTCGTGAAAATATACCCTTGATAATAATCAATAGGCTTTTTCGTTACTTTATGCTTTTTTGCAAGGGTTATTAAATACCGGATTTTATTTTTAACTTCAGGGTCTTTAATTGCTTCACCGTATGCACCGGGGGAAAACGATGCTACCTGAATATTGCCCGATGCCAAATCTTTCCTTAAAGTATTATAATCAGGGGAGATATTAAAAATCCATTTTTTACCCGTTTTCTCGCTTAAATATTTCATCAAAGGTGCGTAAGTTTTTTTCATCTTTTCATCGCTTTGAACAGGTGTTACACCGAAATTAATAATGTTTTTGCTCTGAATAATTTTTGCGGTGTGCTTATTCGCTCCCACTTTTTCCGTTGACTGAATCCATGTTCCAGAGCCGCTTATGGTTTTCTTTTGAAATTTTGATTTGTCGCTGCTTTTGCATGAAAATATAGACGCTATTAAAAGTGATAAAAATAGAATTATATTTAGCTTTTTAAAAATATTTTTCATGAAATATCCCATATATTATAGTTAGCAAAAATTTACTTATTTATTATTGCATTATTTTTTTATTAATGTCAATCATTGAAAAGGTAAAAAATATTTAGAATACTATGTTTTAATAAAATATTAATAGTTGTTAAATTTATGTTTAGATGTAAACTGAATTGACAATATTATTTTTGTTTACCGGGAAGTTTATGTCGTTTGCCCCTGCGGTGTTTTACGTTAACACGCGTATAGTAATACTTACGCTTTGTCTGATTTTCTAAAATCATAACGCGTTTATTTAATTTAAGTATGGTAAAAGTATAAATCAAAACAGAGTGCCCGGATTTTACATAAATTTTATTACCAACAACGCTATACGTTCGCGTTATGCTTTTCGTCTTACCCTTTGAGTATTTTACGATGATTTCCAGTTCATTTTGTTTTGAAAAAGCCATATACATTTTTACGCCTTGTCTTAGCGTAGTTCTCCAAAATCCGCGTACAGCGTATTTATAGTTTTGAGCAAAAACAACGGGAATTAAAGTTAAAAATACAATAACGTTTATTGCAATAATTAATTTTTTCATATACCCCTCTTTGCAAATAATAATATTAATTTTCTATTAAATCATTTTTTTGTTTCAGCCGTGAGTAGAGTGATATAAAAAATAGATATACTATTATTATAACAACGACAATACCTTTAAAAGATTCACGGTAATCGGAAAATAAACCTATTAAAGGATAAACTAACGAGAAAAACCCCGTTAAAGCTAAGA
>CAYUYT010000007.1:6682-8775 GCA_964449345.1 uncultured Spirochaetia bacterium
TCATGTTTTCTGTATAATAAATAACAAAGCCCTGTTACTATAAAAGCTCCGAAAATTAAAGTACCCCAAAAACCGGGAAAAAAATCACTAACCGAAGCCATTAAAATAAACATAACGGAATAAGCGCCTGACAATAACGAAATGCGCAAAAAATCAATATTGAAATTAAGAATTAAGAATGATAGAAAAATCGTTACTATCAAAAGCATTAATGCATACGGACTATTAGCAAGAACCCTGCTGACTTTTGCTCCGGGTTGTTCGGGTTTAGGCAATGAAATCCCCATTCCCGCTGTGGTAATTGCCTTATCAAGTGTCCAGATAAGTATGACCGAATTACCGTCTTTTGATAATTTTATTTGCTTTGGCGTTATACACCCCTCAGGATAGTTAATTTCATTTTTCGATAATCCATGAGCAACGAGTTTGAACTCAAAATTTTTGATTTCCCTTGGTGAGGGAATTTGATAATAAAAGTATCCAATGCCTCTGAATGTAAAACTAACGCTTATTATCATTTTTTGTCCGGGCTTCATATCCCTTTCCCATGTAACTCCGGTTGAGTAAAAACGTAAATCGCGGGAAATATTCTTGCCGTTTTCAAGTATATTAAAATTTTCCGTTAATACTTGTCCTCTCGCTCTTGGAAAATAAAATTTTGCTTGCGTGGTGTGTTCAGAGTCATTTATTAATTCATATTCCATAAAAAATTTTGCTTCGTAACCGCTATAATAAGCGCTTCCTTTTTTGCGTTTGTTTAATTTAAGTTTAACGTATCCTTTTGAACTTAACACGCTGTTTTGGTGTACCTGCACTTTTCTTTTAACAATTTTATAAATAGGCGGCAATGAAGGGTCGTTTCTCCTAATTTCTTTTTTAAACTCTTTTTCAATATAATGATAAATTTTTAATTCTTTCTGTCGGTGCGGTTTTCCCCATATAGTTTTTACGCTTGTATAATTGACGCTAGAAACCCGACCATGATTACGTTTAAATGTTTTATAGTTGTCATTAAGTATGGAACGAAATGCCCATAAAAGGCCCAAAAATAAAATAGCAATACCGGCTGATTCAATAATGCTTCGGGACCATTGCCAGAAACTTGAATTTTCTCCTGGTTTTCTTTTCTTAAACGCAGTTAAAAACAAAACTACTGCTGCAATTATCATTAAAAGCCCTATTACCGGCTCATACTTCATCCATGCAAAAAAACGTTTAAAAACGAAACTAATCATGTCTTACTCCTTAGCTATAACACTACTATAATAAATATACTACTATTATTTTAATTTCAAATTTAACTGAGAATATAAATCCGCAGTTGTAAATATATTAGAATTTTACGGTACTTCAATTTTAGAATCACATTACTATAATAACACGGCAATAAGATATAATATATGCTTTTTTTATTAAAAGTCTTTTAATTCGTTTTCCGATAAGTAATATGTGGAAAATGAAAAAAATAAAGCAAAAAATAAGCGCGCCTATTCAAAAAAACCGTCAAAAATATCCCCTAGCTTACGCGTTTTTATTCCCGATGAAAATATTAAAAAAGAAATAGAACTTACAAAGGGTTTATTATCGCAATATGATTTAGATTTAAAAAAAATTAACCCCGTTAATAAAATAATTAATTCCGACAGCATTAAAGCGCTTAAAAAAATTGAAAACAATAGTATTAAATGCGTTATTACTAGCCCGCCTTATTGGAACGTTGTTGATTACGGCATAAAAGGACAATACGGGCATACAAATTACGATAAATATATCAATACATTGCTTGAAATTTGGAAGCAATGTGAAAGAGTTTTAAGACCTAACGGCAAGTTATGTATTCAAACACCCATTATGCCTATTTCAAAAAAAATTATGCCAAAGCAGCACACACGGCATATAAAAAATATCAACAACGATATTGAATTTTCAATATTAAATAATACGGGGTTAAACCGTTATAGTTTATATATATGGAAAAAACAAACAACGGAGAAAATGTTCGGCTCATACCCTTATCCGCCGAATCTATTTGAGCAAAATACAATTGAGTTTATTAACGTTTTCGTTAAACCGGGTAAACCGGAAATACTTAA